>NZ_JBMNDS010000006.1:0-204522 GCF_052543295.1 Streptomyces sp. SAS_270 | reverse complement strand
CTGGACCGGCGGCGCACCGCGGATCGGCACACGCCTCTCTCGCTTCGAGACACTGAGGCCCGCCGCCTAACGGCGACGGGTCTCACAAAGGGACCGGTCCTTTACCAACAGAGTCTTTCAGCCCGGCCCCATCGGCGGCGAGTTCGTGTGTCGCATCAGGGCGCGTGGCTGTCCAGCGGCGCCACGACCGTGTTCTGCGGGCTCACGGGCGCGTGGCTGTCGGCCAGCGCCGGGCTCGCGGCGGCCGCGGTGGCGCCGAGCACGAGGGCGACGGTAGCGACGATCTTCTTGGCGCGGGTCATCCTTGGCTCCTTTTTGGGGAGGGGACTTCCGAACACCAAGTGACGCTAGCGTCAGGGGGGGGCGATTGTTCGAGAGTATCGAACGGTTCCCGCCACGGATTGACCTGAACCTCCCCGGGACACGCCTCGGCCGCGGTGGCTCCCCCTCCGCGCCACCGCGGCCGATCCCCGTTGGAGTGGCTGTACTTAGAGGCCCAGGCTCGGCGGCGCGGGCGAGTGCTGGTCCAGCGTCGTGATCTCTTCGTCCAGGGCCGGCGGCACGGGCGAGTGCTGGTCCAGTGTGGTGACCTCCTCGTCCAGGGCCGGCGGCACGGGCGAGTGCTGGTCTTGAGTGGTGACCTTCTGGTCCTTCTTGGCATCGCTCATGACTGGAAACTCCCAAGTATTCAATGGCGCTGTAGCGGAAGCGCCCGTTCGGCAACTCCCCCGTGGGTCGCCGAACGGGCGTTCCGGGAGGCCTCAGAATATTCGTGAGACCCGGGAGATCCGTCTGCCCCCCGACGCGACGGATCCATGTACTGAGAGTGTCAGGCGCCCATAAACGTTCGATGAACGTCCTCGAAGATGTGCTCAGGCTGCCGCGAGCGGAAAAAGGAGGCCGCGCACCTCGTTGGTCTCCGGCGACCCCAACTCCTCGAAAATGGTCAAGGCGTCACTCCAGCAGGCGCGGGCACGGTCGGACTGGCCAAGGGTGGCCAATGACTTGCCCAGGAGCGTCAGCGCGTTGGCACGCATCCACTCGCCGCCAATGCACCCGGTCGCCAAGGCCTGTTCGGCGTGCTGAGCGGCCTGAGCAGGCCGTCGCGCCGCCAAGTGCGCCTGGGCGATCCGGAAATGGGTCGTGCCCTCCCAGAGTCGTTGACGACTCTCTGCGAAGATCCGCACAGCCTCGTGCAGTTGCTCCAGCGCCTCGGTCAAGCGACCCGCTTGAGTGAGGACGATACCGGAGGCGTACCTCGCGTTGGCCAGTCGCACGGACAACCCAAGCTCGTCATAGATCTCCACGCCGCGTTGAGCGAGCTCGACAGCGTGGCTACTACGACCCATGGACGCGAGCACCCTCGAGAGGTTGCAGACTGCGCTTGCCTCACCCGGTTTGTTTCTGTCGGCCTGGAAGGCGTCGATGGCCCTCAGCAGGTAGACCTCGGCGTCCGCGAAGCGAACAGTGCAATTGGCGATGATCCCCAACTGGTTCGGAGCCGTGCTGCTCGTCCAGGGATCACCGGCACTCTCGTTGATCTGATCCGCCCTCTTCGCCTCCCGCTCCGCCTCCTCGAAGCGACCCGCCTGGCTGAGTACCTGGGCCAACGTGATGCGGGCCCGGGTCTCCGCGTGGGCGTCTCCGAGACGTGCGCCGGCGTCCCGCGCAGCCATGGCCGTCGTCTCGTACCGCCGCGAACCGGCTCCGGACTCCGCGAGGTCGATGGCGGTCAGGAGAAGGTCGACAGCTCGTCGCAACGTCGGGGCCCCGAGTGACTGCTGCACGCAGGCCAACAAAGGTTCGGCTTCCGTGTGAAGCCAGTCCAGAGCCTCGGAAGCGTCAGTGAAGTCACGGCCCTCGTATCGGCTCTTCTCAAGGTGTGCGACCGTCCGGTCCCCAGGCCGCTCAATCGCATACACCCGTGCCGCCGTAGCCAGGTAGAAGTCCAGCAACCTCGACATCGCCGCATCCCGCTCACCCGGCGGCTGCTCGTCCCGCTCCGCACAAGCACGCGCGTAGAGCCGTACGAGGTCGTGGTACCGATACCGGCCAGGAGCCGCGGATTCCACCAGGGACGTGTCGACCAGGGACTCCAGCAGCTCCTCCGTGTCCTCGACCGGGAGGTCCAGGACCGAGGCCGCCGCAGCAAGCGAGATATCCGGTCCGTCGGCCAGCCCCAGCAGTCGAAAAGCGCGAGCCTGCGCCGGCTCCAGCTGTCCGTACCCCAGCTCGAAGGTGGCCTTGACCGCCAGGTCCCCGGCCTGGAGTTCGTCCAGCCGGCGTCGCTCGTCCGCGAGTTTCGCGGCGAGTACCGAGACCGTCCATGTCCTGCGCGCGGCCAGTCGCGAGGCCGCGATCCGGATGGCCAGGGGGAGGAACCCGCACGCCGCCACGACGTCCAGCGCGGCTTCCCGCTCCGAAGCGACCCGTTCCGCGCCCACGATCTTCGTGAAGAGCTGCAGGGCCTCCTCGGGGGACATGACGTCCAGGTCGACGAGGTGGGCGCCGGCCAGGTCCACCATCCGTACCCGCGAGGTGACCAGGGCGGCGCACCCCTCCGTCCCCGGCAGCAACGGCCTCACCTGGGCCGCGTCCCGGGCGTTGTCGAGGAGGACCAGCACGCGCCGTCCGTCGAGGACCGACCGGTACAGGCCCGCCCGCTCCTCCAGCGTGTCCGGGATCGCCGAGTCCGCGGTCCCCAGGGCCCGCAGGAACGCGCCCAGCACGGTTTCCGGCTCCGCCGCCCGCGCGCCGGCGCCCTGGAGGTCCACGTACAACTGCCCGTCCGGGAAGGCGGCCCGCGTCTGGTGGGCCACGTGCACGGCGAGGGTCGTCTTCCCCACGCCTCCGATGCCGGCCAGGGCCGAGACCGCCATCACGCTGCCCTCGGCGGTGGACGCGGAGGCGAGGACGTCGCTCAGTTCGGAGACGAAGGACGCCCGGCCGGTGAAGTCGGTGACGGTGGCGGGGAGTTGGGCGGGGCGGACGGGGGCCGCGGCGGGCTCGGCGGCGGGCGCCGAGGGTTCCGCGAGTGCCGGGTCCGCCTGGAGGATGCGCTGCTGAAGGTCGCGCAGGCCCGCGCGGGGGTCGACGCCCAGCTCCTCCGCGAGCAGGCGCCGCGTGTCGGCGTACACCGCCAGTGCCTCCGCCTGCCGCCCGCTGCGGTACAGCGCGAGCATCAGCAGCTCGCGCAGGCGCTCCTGCAGCGGGTGTGCCGCGGTGAGGGCCGTCAGTTCGGAGACGGCCTCCGCGTGGCAGCCCTGCTCAAGGTCCATGTCAAGGCGGGATTCGAGGAGTTGGAGTCGCCACTCCTCAAGGCGTGTGCGCTGGGTTTCGGCGTACGGGCCGGGGACGGAGGCCAGGGGCTCGCCGTCCCACAGGCTCAGCGCCTTGTTCAGCAGGGCTCGCGCGTGGCAGAGGTCCCCGGCGTTGCGGGCCTTCTCCGCGTCCGCCGCGAGTTCCTGGGCGAGGGCCAGGTCCAGGGCGCCGTCGCCCAGTGAGCGGATGGCGTAGCCGCCGGACTCGCTGGCCAGGACGCCGGGGTCCAGTACCTTCCGCAGGCGGGAGGCGTACGTACGGACCGCGGCCAGTGCCTGGGAGGGAGGGTCCTCGCCCCACAGGGCGTCGATCAGCTCGGACGCGGTGGCCGTGCGGCCCTCGCGGAGCAGGAGGGCGGCCAGCAGGGCACGTTGCTGCGGGGACCCGGTGGGCAGGGACTCCGCCCCGCGCCAGGCGCGCACGGGGCCGAGCACGCCGAAGCGCAGTGCCGGCGCCGGTCCCTCGGCATGCTGCGGCTCCGGTACCCACTGCTCCGGTACACGCGGCACACCGTCCATCGCTGCCCCCTGCCGAACCCGCCGAACCTGCCGACCCTGCCGAACGTCATGACAAGGAAGCCAGTTTGCCTTGTTCATGGCGGATACGTCAGCCGTGGGAGACAGCGATCACAGGTGGGCGCATGGGACATCACAAGGTCCTCACACGGTCTTCTCACATGTTCGCGCAGAGTCGCACATATCCAGGGGTCCTCCCTGGACGGTGGACAGAGAGCTGACGGACCGTCAGTTCAGCGCTACCGTGGCCCGTATGGAGACCACGGAGAGCACGGCGACCCCTCAGGCGCCCCTGGCGACCTTCCCGAAGATCATCTCGGTCGACGACCACACGGTGGAGCCCCCTGACGTCTGGCAGGCCCGGCTCCCGAAGAAATACCTGGATGTCGGCCCCCGCATCGTCCGTGCCCCGCTGAAGGAGATGACGTTCCTCGGCGGCAAGTTCGCGCCGATCATGGGCAGTCCGGGTGAGGACGGGCCCATCGGCGACTGGTGGGTGTACGAGGACCTGCACCGGCCGCTCACCCGGCTCGACACCGCCGTCGGCTACTCCCGTGATGAGATCAAGCTCGAAGTCATCACGTACGAGCAGATGCGTCCGGGTTCGTACGACGTTGCGCAGCGTCTCGACGACATGGACGTCAACCATGTCCAGTCCGCCCTCTGCTTCCCGACCTTCCCGCGCTTCTGCGGCCAGACCTTCACCGAGGCAAAGGACCGTGAGCTGGGGCTTCTCGGTGTCCGCGCCTACAACGACTGGATGGTGGAGGAGTGGTGCGGGCCGGCCGCGCGGGGGCGGCTGATACCTCTCACCCTCATTCCGCTCTGGGACGCCGAACTTGCGGCGGAAGAAGTACGGCGCAATGCCGCCCGTGGCGTACGCGCTGTCGCCTTCTCCGAGATCCCGCCCCACCTCGGGCTGCCCTCCGTCCACACCGACGACTGGGACCCCTTCCTCGCCGCCTGCGACGAGACCGGCACCGTCATCGCCATGCACATCGGCTCCAGCAGTCGCATGCCGTCGACGTCCGCCGACGCGCCGCCCGCCGTCGGCTCCACCATCACCTTCGCCAACTGCTGCTTCTCGATGGTGGACTGGCTGATGAGCGGGAAGTTCGAGCGCTTCCCGAACCTCAAGGTGATGTACGCGGAGGGGCAGATCGGCTGGATCCCCTACATCCTTGAGCGTGCCGACGTGGTGTGGGAGGAGAACCGCGGCTGGGGCGGGGTCGCCGACAAGGTCCACCGGCCGCCGTCCGAGCTCTTCGCCGACCATGTGTACGGCTGCTTCTTCGATGACGCCTTCGGGTTGAAGAACCTGGACGCCATCGGGGTCGGCAACGTCCTGTACGAGACGGACTATCCGCACTCCGACTCCACCTGGCCGGAGTCCCGGCAGGTCGGCGAGGCCCAGATGGGGCACCTGTCGGCGGACGTGGTCGACCGGATCGTGCGGCGCAACGCCATCGAGCTGCTTCAGCTGTCGGCGGACGGCCTCTGGACCCCCTGAGGGATCCTCGTTCATGCCATACCCTCCCACCCCTTGTCTGACGGCCCGTCAGCTACGACCATGGCGGCGACAGCCACCGTTTGACGGACCGTCAGCTGAAAGGTGTGTGGTCCCATGCAGGTGCTGCCCGAAGGGCGACTGGCCTACGGCATGCAGCTCCCGGTGCAGTCGCAGAGCACCATCTACGCGGAGGCGTGGGAGGCCGGCGCCGGACCGGACGACCTCGTCGAGATCGCCCGGGCCGCCGACCGCAGCGGCTTCGCGTACCTCGCGGGCTGCGACCACGTCGCCATTCCGCGCCGTCTCGCGGGCGCCATGAGCACCATCTGGTACGACCCGATCGCCACCCTCGCCTTCCTGGCAGGGGTCACGCGGCATGTCCGTCTCCTCAGCCACGTCGCCGTCGTCGGTCTGCGGCACCCGCTGCTCACCGCGAAGCAGTACGCGACCCTCGACCACCTCTCCGGCGGGCGGCTGATCCTCGGGGTCGGGGCCGGGCACGTACAGGAGGAGTTCGAGGTGCTGGGGGTGGACTTCGAGCGTCGGGGGGCCGTCCTCGACGAGTCCCTCGACGCGCTCAGGGCCGCACTCGGTCCGGATGAATACCCGGTCCACCACGGGAAGTTGTACGACTTCGAGGGGCTCGGGCAGCGGCCCCGTCCGGCGCAGGAGCGCGTGCCCCTGTGGGTGGGCGGGTCCTCGCCCGCCGCCGTGCGCCGGGCCGCCGTCCGGGGTGACGGCTGGCTGCCGCAGGGGGATCCGAGGGACCGGCTGCCGGCCCAGATCGGCCGGATCCGGGAACTCCGCGCACAGTCCGCCGTCCAGAGCCCCTTCGTCATCGGCGCGATCACCGAACCGCTGTACGTGGGCGAGCCGGCGTGGGACGTGGGCCGCCGCACCCTCACCGGGCGCCCCGACGCTCTCGCCGAGTCGCTGCGGGCGTACCGCGCGATGGGCGTGGACCAGATCCAGGTGCGGTTCCGCAGCCGCGGCCGTAGCGAACTCATCGACCAGATCACCGCGTTCGGGGCCGAGGTCGCCCCCTGTCTCGACTGAGGAGTGGACATGGGCAAGCTGGACGGTCGCGTCGTCATCGTCACCGGCGCCGCGCGGGGACAGGGTGAGCAGGAGGCCAGGCTCTTCGCCGCGGAAGGGGCCAAGGTCGTCGTCGCCGACGTGCTCGACGACCAGGCGCAGGCGCTCGCCAAGGAGCTGGGGGCGCTGCACGTCCGTCTCGACGTGGGCAAGGAGGCGGACTGGACCGCCGCCGTGGCCGCGACGAAGGAGGCGTACGGCCGGATCGACGGGCTGGTGAACAACGCCGGCATCCTGCGCTTCAACTCCCTCGTGGACACCCCCCTCGACGAGTTCATGCAGGTCGTGCAGGTGAACCAGGTCGGCTGCTTCCTCGGCATCAAGGCGGTCGCGGGGGAGATCGCGGCGGCCGGCGGGGGCACGATCGTGAACACCGCCTCGTACACCGCGATGACCGGGATGGCGGCCGTCGGCTCGTACGCGGCGACCAAGCACGCCATCCTGGGGCTCACCCGGGTCGCCGCCATGGAGCTGGCCGCTCAGGGGATACGCGTCAACGCGATGTGTCCGGGCGCCATCGACACGGCGATGTCCAACCCGTCCCTGCTGGACCCGGACGCGGACGCGGAGGAGATGGCGAGGGCCATCGACGGTCTGTACCGCAAGCTCGTGCCGATGGGGCGGATCGGCAGGCCGGACGAGGTGGCGAAACTCGCGCTGTTCCTGACGTCGGACGACTCCTCGTACATCACCGGGCAGCCGTTCGTGATCGACGGGGGCTGGCTCGCCGGCGTCGCGGTCATCTGACTGGCCGTCAACTATTGACGGTCCAGGCGGCCGGTGCCACAGTCGGCGGCAGATGAATCTGACGGTACGTCAGAAAACTCGGCCACATGATCACTGGGGACGGTGAACCTCCTTGGAATTCGGGCTCTTTGTACAGGGATACGTGGGCAAACGCGCCGAGACCGACCCGCTCGCGGAGCACAAGGCGCTGATGGAGGAGACCGAGTACGTCATCCAGGCGGACAAGTCCGGCTTCAAGTACGCCTGGGCGTCCGAGCACCACTTCCTGGAGGAGTACTCGCACCTCTCGGCGAACGACGTCTTCCTCGGCTACCTCGCCCACGCGACCGACCGCATCCACCTCGGCTCCGGGATCTTCAACCCGCTCGCCCAGGTCAACCACCCGGTGAAGGTCGCCGAGAAGGTCGCCATGCTCGACCATCTCACCGAGAACCGCTTCGAGTTCGGCAGCGGGCGCGGGGCCGGCAGCCACGAGATCCTCGGCTTCCTGCCCGGTATCACCGACATGAACTACACGAAGGAAATCTGGGAAGAGACCATCGCCGAGTTCCCGAAGATGTGGCTCCAGGAGGAGTACCCCGGGTTCCAGGGCAAACACTGGCAGCTCCCGCCGAGGAAGATCCTCCCCAAGCCGTACGGGAAGTCGCATCCGGCGATGTGGTACGCCGCCGGGTCGCCGCCCTCGTACGCGATGGCCGCCCGCAAGGGTCTCGGCGTGCTCGGCTTCAGCGTGCAGAAGGTCGCCGACATGGAGTGGGTGCTCCAGCAGTACAAGACGGCGGTCGTGAACGCCGAACCCATCGGGGACTTCGTCAACGACAACGTGATGGTGACGACCACCGCCATCTGCGCGCCCACGCACGACGAGGCGATACGGATCGCGGTCAGCGGCGGCCTGCACTACCTGCCCTCGCTCGTCTTCCGCTACCACGACACCTTCCCGCGCCCCGAGGGCTTCCCCGTCTGGCCCGAGACGCTGCCCGAGTACACCCCCGAGTTCGTCGAACTCCTCATCGAGGAGGAGCTGTTGATCTGCGGCGACCCCGACGAGGTGCTCACCCAGTGCAAGCGCTGGGAGCAGGCGGGCGCGGACCAGCTCAGCTTCGGGCTGCCGGTCGGCGTGCCGAAGGAGGAGACCCTCCAGACGATCCGGCTGCTCGGCGAGCACGTCATCCCGAAGATCGACACGGACCCGGTGCACCGCACGACCCGGTTCCGCCAAGCGGCCCAGGGCTAGGGGGACGCGCCATGCTCGACCACGTCATCAAGGGTGCCACCGTCGTGGACGGGACCGGCGCGCCCGCGTACACCGCGGATGTGGGGATACGGGGCGGCCGTATCGCCGCGATCGGCGACGTGGGTGAGGAGGAGGCGAGGACGAGTGAGGACGCGCGCGGCCTCGTCCTCACCCCCGGCTTCGTCGACCCGCACACCCACTACGACGCCCAGCTGTTCTGGGACCCGTACGCCACCCCGTCCCTCAACCACGGCGTCACCACGGTCGCGGGCGGCAACTGCGGCTTCACCCTTGCCCCGTTGAACCCGGACCGCCCCGCCGACGCCGACTACACGCGCCGCATGATGTCCAAGGTCGAGGGCATGTCCCTGGTCGCCCTGGAGGAGGGCGCGCCCTGGAGCTGGCATTCCTTCGGCGACTATCTGGACGCCCTGGAGGGGCGGATCGCGGTCAACGCGGGCTTCATGGTGGGGCATTGCGCGCTGCGGCGGTACGTCATGGGGGCGGACGCGGTGGGCGGACAGCCGACGCCGGAGCAGTTGCGGCGGATGCTGGCGCTGCTGCACGACGCGATGGACGCGGGCGCCTGGGGGCTGTCCACCACGCAGTCGTCCACGCACTCCGACGGCGACGGGAAGCCGGTCGCGTCGCGGCACGCCGGTCCGGCCGAACTCCTCGCCCTGTCCCAGGCGGTGGGGGAGCACGAGGGCACCCAGATCGAGGCCATCGTCGCCGGTTGCCTCGATCAGTTCAGCGACGAGGAGATCGACCTTCTCGTGGACATGAGCGCGACCGCCGGGCGCCCCCTGAACTGGAACGTGCTGACCATCGACGCCTCCGTTCCCGAACGCGTGCCGCGCCAGCTTCTCGCAAGTGAGCGCGCCCGCAAGGCCGGTGGCCGTGTCATCGCCCTCACCATGCCGATCCTCACGCCGATGAACATGTCGCTCGGCACGTTCTGCGCGCTGAACCTGATCCCCGGCTGGGGTCCCGTTCTCGGCCTGCCCGTCCCCGAGCGGATCGCGAAACTCCGCGACGCCGACGTACGCGCCGAGATGCTGCGGCGCGCCGGCAGCAAGGAAGCGGGCGTCTTCCGGCGGCTCGCGAACTTCGGGCGCTACGTCATCGGGGACACCTACAGCGAGGCCAACGCGGGCCTGACCGGGCGCGTGGTGAAGGACATCGCCGCCGAGCGCGGCCAGGACCCCTTCCACTGTCTGGTGGAGATCTGCGCGGCCGACGACCTGCGTACGGTGCTGTGGCCGATGCCCACCGACAACGACCCCGACTCCTGGGCCCTGCGCGCCGAGACCTGGCGCCATGAGGACGTGATGCTCGGCGGCTCGGACGCGGGCGCCCATCTGGACCGCATGTGCGGGGCCCCGTACACCACCCGTTTCCTGGGCGACTGCCTGCGCGGCCGGAAGCTGATGGGTCTGGAGCAGGCGGTGCGGATGCTGACGGACGACCCGGCGCAGCTCTTCGGACTGCGGGAGCGGGGGCGTGTGCAGGAGGGCTTCCATGCGGACCTCGTCCTCTTCGACCCGGAACGGATCGACGCCGGCAAGGCCACCCTGGTGCACGACCTGCCGGGAGACAGCCCGCGGCTGGACTCGAAGGCGATCGGCATAACCGCGGTGTGGGTCAACGGGGTCGAGGCGATACGCGGTGACGTCGTCACGGGCGCCGTACCGGGCAAGGTGCTCCGCTCCGGGCGGGACACGCGGTCGGTGACCACCAGATGAGTCACGGACCGCTGGCGGAGGCCAAGTGATGGACAGGCAGCGGCTGTTCATAGGCGGGGCGTGGGTCGAGCCGGACGGCGGGCACTACGAGGTGATCGACCCGGCCACCGAGGCGATCGTCGGGCGGGCGCCGGAGGCCTCGCGGGATCAGGTGCACGCGGCCGCGGCCGCGGCCCGCGAGGCCTTCGAGACCTGGTCGCGCACCCCGGCCGAGGAACGCGCCGCCGTCCTGGACCGGACGGCGGAGATCATCCAGCGCAATTTCCTCTCCTACGCCGACCTCGCCCAGGCCGAGAGCGGGGCGACGACGGGGACGGCGCGCGGGATGCAGGTCGGCGTGGGCGCGGCCCGCTTCCGGCGGTACGCGCGCGTGGAGCCCGTGGAGCAGGCCCTGCCCCCGCAGATCAACGAAGCGGGGCCCTTCGGCAGGGCGGCCGTCATGGGCGCGCTCGCCGTACGCCGGCCCGTCGGCGTCGTCACCTGCATCACCTCGTACAACAACCCCTGGGCGAACCCGGCAGGCAAGATCGCGCCCGCGCTGGCCATGGGCAACACGGTGGTCGTGAAACCGGCCCCGCAGGACCCGCTCTCCGTCTACCGGATGGCGGAGGCACTGGAGGCGGCGGGCGTACCACCGGGCGTCGTGAACGTCGTCAGCGGCTCGCGCGGCGAGGTCGGCGAGGCGGCGGTCGACTCGCCCGACGTCGACATGGTCAGCTTCACCGGATCGACCGCCGTCGGGCAGCGCATCGCAGAGGTGTGCGGACGCCACATGAAACGGCAGTTGATGGAGCTGGGCGGCAAGGGCGCCGCGGTCGTGTTCGACGACGCGGATGTCGGGTCCGCGGTGTCGGGCATCGGTACGACGTTCTCCTTCTACAGCGGGCAGATCTGCACGGCACCGACGCGGGTGCTGGCGCAGAGGGGTGTGTACGACCGCCTTGTCGAGCAACTCGCCGCCTACGCCGGTCACTTGAAGGTGGGCGATCCGCGCGAGCAGGGCACGGTCGTCGGGCCGGTCATCTCGGCGGCGCACCGGGACCGGGTGGAGTCGTACGTCGAACTGGGCCGGAAGGAGGGAGCGCGGGTCGCCGCGGGCGGCGAACGACCGCCGTCCGACCACGGTTTCTACGTCTCCCCGACCCTCCTCGCCGACTGCACCCCCGACATGCGGGTGGTCCGCGAGGAGATCTTCGGCCCGGTCGTCGTCGTCCTCCCCTTCGACGAGGAGGAGGAGGCCATCGCCCTCGCCAACGACTCCGACTACGGTCTCATCGACTACGTCTGGTCCGGCGACGTCGCCCGCGCCTTCCGCGTCGCCGGCCGGCTGCGCGCCGGAGGCGTCGGCATCAACACCGTCGGCCGCAACATGGAGGCCCCGTTCGGCGGCTTCAAGAAGAGCGGGGTCGGGCGCGACGTGGGGTCGTACGCGCTGCACGCGTACAGCGAGGTGCAGGCGCTCGTGTGGCCGGGGTGAGGGAGCTGCTCCTCGTTCGCTGCCTCACCCGTCCAGATCCACCCGCACCGTCAGCAGCCCCGACCCCATCACCCGTACCCCCGCACTGTTGAGCCGGGGCAGCTGGCGCAGGCGGGCCACGGCGTCGTCCTCGGGGAGGAGGCGGGCCGTGCCGGTGTGCCAGCGGGTGCGGATGCGGACGCGTACGCGCGGGTCGGCCTTGATGTTGCGGACGTACTGCGAGCGCTCGCCGAACTCGGAGACCAGCCAGAAGGAGTCGCCGATGCGGCGGCCGCCCACCGGGGTGCGGCGGGGGAGGCCCGAGGTGCGGCCTGTTGTCTCCAGGAGGGTCTGGGTGGGGAGGCGGCGCAGGACGGGGTTGCCGATGCGGCGCTGGAACGCGGAGACGAGCCGGTACTTGGTCTCGTTGCTGCGGGGTGACGTGGACATCGTGGCAGGGCTCCTGTCCTTGGTGAGGCGGGCTCCGTGGCCGGTGGCCGCGCACTCGCCCACTCCTGCTAGCCTCCCGGCCGACGTGATCATGTGCAACATCGGGGGATGACGATGGCCTTCAGGCGAACAGTGGTACATGTGGCCGCGCTTCTTGCGTTGGCCACGGGGTGCGGCGGTACGGGCGGCGACGAGCCCACCAGCCATCCGACCAAGGACACCAGCATCACCGCCGAGGCCGGGGAGCGGTTCACGCTCACGGTCGATGGCGAGAACTCCTCGACCCGCTCGCACTGGTACCTGGCCACGCCGAAGCCCGACAGTGCGGTGGTCCGCAGTCGCGGGCGGGAGTACAAGGCGGCCCCCGACACCGAGAAGATGGTCGGTGCCGGCGGCAGCCTCACCTTCACCTTCGAGGCCATCGGCAAGGGCAGTACCGAGATCGTGCTGATGCACTGCACGTTCAACACCTGCAACGACAGCACCGCCTCCCCGGGCCCGCAGACGACCGCGCCGAGCACGGCAGAGCCCGAGACCATCACGTACACCGTCACCGTCGGCTGAGCCGTCGGACCGGTCACTCGGGGCGCTTGAGCCGCCCCAGGAAGATCGGGTTGGTGAACGCCGCCAGCGCCCCCGGCAGCGGTCCGAGGGCTGTCTCGTGCCGTACTTCCGCGCGTACGTACGCCGCGTACTGCGCCGTCGTATGCCACTCCACCGTCGCGGAGCCGGAGACCGGGACGACCTCGCTCGTGAACAGGACGCCCTGGTCGGTGACGATGCGGACCGTGCAGCGCGGGGCGCCCGTGACGTCCAGGCGGACCGTCACCGGGGCGTCGGCGCCGACCTCCAACCGCCCGCCGATACCCGCGTGTTCGCCCTTGGGGCCCACTGCGGAGAAGGCGAGCGAGAGGGACTTGGACTCCGCGACGTAGGACCGCCCCGCGCGGATGCCCGCCTGGATCGCCTCGCGGGTCAGGTCGTCGGCGAGGACGACCGTCTGCGGGGTGCCGACCGGGTCGGGGTCGCGGTGGGCGTCGCTGTTGCCCATCGCCGGGAGCCAGTCGCGGCCCGGCCGTCCCTCGCGCACGGAGGCGACGAGCATGCCGTCCCAGTCGGCGAGCGCCACCTCGTCGTCCGGCGTGTACGGGCCGTTCCACACCTCGACCGCGTCCGCCTCGCCGAAGCCGAACTTCCAGTTGCAGCCGATGCAGGTGGCGTGCGGGTGTGCGGGGACGACCAGGCCTCCGGCGCGGCGGATCCGGCGGGCGTAGCGGCCGAAGCGGTTGTCGCGCGCCCGGTAGCGCCAGTCGACGAAGGTGCCGGGGTCGGTGCCGAGGGCCACCACGTGGCCGTTGCGCGTCGTGACCTCCTCGCCGAGCATGATCAGCAGGTCGTCGCCCGCCTGGTCCGCCCAATGGGGGTGCGAGGAATGGGTGTTGTGGTCCGAGGTGTTGATGAAGTCCAGGCCGGCTGCGCGGGCGAGGGCGGCGATCTCGGCCGGGGTGCGGCGGCCGTCCGAGTACCAGGAGTGCAGGTGGCAGTCGCCCCGGTACCAGGCGCGGCCCCGGCCCTTGGCGCGCGACGGCGGGTACACCGGCTTCGGCGCGACGCCCGGTTCGCCGTACGTCAGGGTGATCGTGATCTCGTACGGCAGTCCCTGCGGGGCCACCGTGTAGGGGCCCAGCGCGATGTGCCAGGTGCCGGGCCGGAGGGGGCCGGGAATGTAGCCCGGTGTCGCGTCGTCCGCGCGGACGAAGAACTCCGTGCGGGCCCCGCCCGACCAGCCGCGGAAGCCGGTGCCGCCGAGTTCGGTGCCGCGCTCGTCGAAGAGGCCGATGTCGAGGGCGTTTCCCGCGGTCCCGGCCGGGACGGACGGCTTCTCGTAGGTGTAGGCGACGTGCAGCTCCCGTACGCCGTGCGGAACCTCGACAGGGACGTACACGAAGTCCGGCGAGCCGATCGGCAGCGTGCCGCGGACCGTCTTCGTCTGCGGGTCCTGTCCGGCTGCCGCTGAAGCGAAGGTCACGCTTCCCAACGTAAGCGCCGCGGCGGCTCCCGTCACCAACAGCGCCCGTCTGCCCATCGCGTGGTCGTTGTCCTCACACATGCTGCTCCCAGGTGTCGTGGGGGACATGGGTGGTGCAGGGGTGGTACTCGGACCCTGGTATTCAGTCGTGAACTGCGGGGCAAGGGAAGGGGGTTGAGAGCTTTCGACTTGAAGGCGCGGGTGCTAGGAAGTGCGCATGCGGCCTCTGCGGATCGCCACGACGATCTTCCTCACCGATGAGACGATCACCCCGACCCGGCTGGCCCGGGAGCTGGAGCAGCGCGGTTTCGCCGGGCTGTACCTGCCCGAGCACACCCACATCCCCGTCGAGCGGGCGACGCCGTATCCCGTGGGCGGGGAGCTGCCACCGGAGTACGGGCGCACCCTCGACCCCTTCGTCGCGCTCGGTCAGGCGGCCGCGGTGACGCGGCGGCTGCGGCTGGGCACCGGCATCACGCTGATCGCCCAGCACGACCCGATCGTGCTGGCCAAGCAGGTCGCGACCCTCGACCACCTCTCCGGCGGCCGTTTCACACTCGGCGTCGGCTTCGGCTGGAACGTGGAGGAGGCCGCCGACCACGGCGTCGACTGGCGCAGGCGGCGGGAGCTGGGCCGGGATCGGATGGCGCTGATGCGGGCGCTGTGGTCGGCCGAACCGGCGGCGTACGAGGGCGAGTTCGGGTCCGTACGGGCCAGCCATGCGCACCCCAAACCCGTACAGAAGCCGCGCGGTCCGGTGGTCGGGCCGCGCACGCTGGTCGGGGGCGCGGCGGGGCCGAAGCTGTTCGCGCACATCAGTGAGTACGCGGACGGCTGGATGCCGATCGGCGGGCGCGGCCTGGGCGAGACGCTCCCCGTGCTGCGCGCCGTCTGGGCGGACGCGGGCCGCGATCCCGGAGCCCTCCAGGTCGTCCCGTCCGCCGTGCGGCCCACGCCGGGCAAGCTCGCGCACTACGCGGAGCTGGGCATCGAGGAGGTGGTGCTGCAGCTGCCGCCGGGCGACGAGAGGGAGGTGCTGCGGACACTGGACGCGTACGAGCGGTATCTGCCCGGTGGGGACGCCGGTGCCGGTACGGATACGGGTGGCGGCGCCAGTGCCGCCGTGTAACGGTCCGCGACCGGGGACGAAACCGGCGGCTCCTGTCTGTGCTGATCAGCTCGATCGTATGCTCGAAGGATGACGACTTCCGCGACCTCCGGATCCGGCCCGACCGAGAACTCCATGCGTCGCGCCCTCAAACGCGCCCGTGACGGCGTCGCCCTCGACGTCACGGAGGCAGCGGTGCTGCTCCAGGCCCGCGGGGAGGCCCTGGAGGACCTGGCCGCGTCGGCTGCCCGGGTGCGGGACGCGGGCCTGGAGGCGGCGGGCCGCCTCGGCGTCATCACGTACTCGAAGAGTGTGTTCATCCCGCTCACCCGCCTGTGCCGGGACAAGTGCCACTACTGCACGTTCGTCACCGTTCCGGGCAAACTGCGCCGGGCCGGGCACGGGATGTTCATGTCGCCGGACGAGGTCCTGGACATCGCCCGCAAGGGCGCGGCCCTCGGCTGCAAGGAAGCCCTCATCACCCTCGGCGACAAGCCCGAGGACCGGTGGCCGGAGGCGCGCGAGTGGCTTGACGCGCACGGCTACGACGACACGATCGCGTACGTACGGGCCATCTCGATCCGCATCCTGGAGGAGACGGGTCTGCTGCCCCACCTCAACCCGGGGGTCATGTCCTGGACTGACTTCCAGCGGCTGAAGCCGGTGGCGCCGAGCATGGGCATGATGCTGGAGACGACGGCGACCCGGCTGTGGAGCGAGCCCGGCGGGCCGCACCACGGCTCGCCGGACAAGGAGCCGGCCGTACGGCTGCGGGTGCTGGAGGACGCGGGCCGCTCGTCCGTCCCGTTCACCAGCGGGCTCCTCATCGGGATCGGTGAGACGTACGAGGAGCGGGCGGATTCCCTGTTCGCCCTGCGCAAGATCTCCCGTGCCTACCACGGCATCCAGGAGCTGATCATCCAGAACTTCCGCGCCAAGCCGGACACGGCGATGCGCGGCATGCCGGACGCCGAGCTGGACGAGCTGGTGGCCACGGTGGCGGTGGCACGGCACATCATGGGCCCGGCGGCCTGCCTCCAGGCGCCGCCGAACCTGGTGGCCGGCGAGTACGGGCGGCTGATCGGCGCGGGGATCGACGACTGGGGCGGGGTGTCGCCGCTGACCATCGACCACGTCAACCCCGAGCGCCCGTGGCCGCGGATCGAGCAGCTCGCCCAGCAGTCCGCGGCCGCCGGCTTCGAGCTGCGGGAACGTCTCTGCGTCTACCCCGAGTTCGTGCAGCGCGGCGAGCCCTGGCTGGACCCGCGGCTGCTGCCGCACCTGCGGGCGCTGGCGGACCCGGAGACCGGGCTGGCCCTCCCGGACGCGGTGGTGGAGGGCCACCCGTGGCAGGAGCCGGAGGAGGCGTTCACGTCGTCCGGCCGTACGGATCTGCACGCGTCGATCGACACGGAGGGCCGCACCGGCGACCGCCGGGACGACTTCGACCTCGTCTACGGCGACTGGGACGCGCTGCGTGAGGCGGCGGCGCCCGGGATGGTGCCGGAGCGCATCGACACGGACGTGCGCGCCGCGCTCGCGACGGCCGCCGACGACCCGACGCGGCTGACCGACGCCGAGGCGCTCGCCCTGCTGCACGCGGACGGTCCGGCGCTCGACGCTCTGTGCCGCATCGCGGACGACGTCCGCAAGGCGGCGGTCGGTGACGACGTCACGTACATCGTCACGAGGAACATCAACTTCACCAACGTCTGCTACACCGGCTGCCGCTTCTGCGCCTTCGCGCAGCGCCGCACGGACGCGGACGCGTACACGCTGTCGCTGGAACAGGTGGCCGACCGCGCCCAACAGGCCTGGGACGTGGGGGCCGTCGAGGTCTGCATGCAGGGGGGCATCCACCCGGACCTGCCCGGGACGGCGTACTTCGACATCGCGCGCGCGGTGAAGGAACGCGTCCCCGGCATGCATGTGCACGCGTTCTCGCCCATGGAGGTGGTGAACGGCGCGACCCGCACCGGCCTGTCGATCCGCGAGTGGCTGACGGCGGCGAAGGAGGCCGGTCTCGACACCATCCCCGGCACGGCGGCGGAGATCCTCGACGACGAGGTGCGGTGGGTCCTGACGAAGGGCAAGCTGCCCACGGCGACCTGGATCGAGGTCGTCACGACGGCGCACGAGCTGGGCATCCGGTCCAGCAGCACCATGATGTACGGGCATGTCGACCAGCCCCGGCACTGGCTCGGCCACTTCCGCACGCTCTCCCGCATCCAGCAGCAGACGGGCGGCTTCACGGAGTTCGTCACCCTGCCCTTCATCCACACCAACGCCCCTGTCTATCTGGCCGGCATCTCCCGCCCGGGCCCGACGACCCGCGACAACCGCGCGGTGATGGCGATGGCCCGCCTCCTGCTGCACCCGCACATCCCCAACATCCAGACCAGTTGGGTGAAACTGGGCACGGAGGGTGCGGCGGAGATGCTCCGCTCGGGTGCGAACGACCTCGGCGGCACGCTGATGGAGGAGACGATCTCGCGGATGGCGGGCTCGTCGTACGGCTCGTACAAGTCCGTGAAGGAGCTGACAGCGGTGGCGGAGGCGGCGGGCCGCCGGGCGAGGCCGCGGACGACGCTGTACGGGGAGGTGTCGCAGGAGCGGCAGCGGGCGGCGGAGGCCTCGGACGGCCATCTGCCGGAGCTGCTCCCGGTGTTGGACTGACGTCGGACCGACAGCCGATCGAAGCCGATCGAGCGCGAGGGGAGAGAGGCCGGTGCCTGTACGACGACTGATTCCCCCTTGGACGTGGGTCACCGTGCTCACCGCGGCGGCGGTCGCGGTGGTCGCCGTCCTGGCCGTCCAGGCGAACCGGGGCCCCCACCCGGCCGCCGCGGACCGGGTGAAGGCGTCCCCGTCGGCGAGTGGGCACGCGTCCCCCGCCCCCGAGTCGACCGCCGTGCCGGACGGCTCGGGCAGCGGACGGCGCATCGTGTACTCGCTCAGCGGGCACCGGGTGTGGCTGATCGACGTGAGCGACCAGCCGCGCCGTACGTTCAAGGTCTGGCCCGGCACGGTGAGCCCGGGGCCGGGCGCGTACACGGTCGAGTCCCGCAAGGACGCGACGACCGGCTACGACGGCGTGAACATCGAGCACATCGTGTACTTCGCCGCCGACGCCGGAGTCTCCATCGCCTTCTCCAACGCCGTGAACGGCGCCTCACCCCCACCCCCGTCGGCGGCCCGCACGGGCGGCATCCGGATGCACAAGGCCGACGGGGCCGCGCTGTGGACGTTCGGAACGGTGGGGACGCCGGTTCGGGTGATCAAGTAGTCGACTGGCGGCCGGAGTTGTCCGACTTCCCGAACGGCAGGTGTACGACGAGCAGCGCGAACCCGCTCAGTACGAGCACCCGGGTTGCCGCGTCCAGGCCGTTCCAGGTCTTCGACTGCCACATGGAGAACCACTCCCCGCCGATGGCGATGAACCCGGCGCCGAAGAGCAGCATGAGCATGAGCAGGCCGTAGGTGGACAGTTGGCGGGCGCGGGCGTAGCTGTGGCGCGCCCAGAACCACGTACCCGCGATGAGGACAAGGGCGGCGACGGTCTCCCAGGCGATGATCGCGATGTACGCGGCGTCCTGAAGTCCCGTGTTCGTGATGGCTCTCCACATCAGGTCGTCGTCCTTGAACGTGGTGTCCATGGCCAGGACGTGGCGGACGAACTGCTGGTTGGTGCCGAAGTCGGTGATGTTGCCGAAGGCGACGAGGGCGATGTAGAGGGCGACGGTGGCGGTGAGGAGAGTGGCGGCGAGGGGGAGGGCGCGTGAGGCGTCAGAGGTTTTTGGGACGGAAGGGGTTTTAGAAGCCATGGGGGGTTCCTTCCCTGCGCCGCCCCGTGCGAGGTAGGCGGATTCGGCCAGAATGGCGGCGCGTGAGGCTTGAAACGGGCGGATGATCGTGATCGGGGGCGCTGTCATGAGTAGCGGAACTCATGACCCGGGCCCGCGGTACGGGGGAGGATCCTGCCATGATGATGATCAGGACGGCCCGGGTGCGGGCCGGGATGGTGCTCCCGGTGGCGGCGCTGGCCGTTTTCGCGGTGGGTTGCGGCACGGAGCAGTCGGCCGCCGATGCGTACCGGAGTTCGCATCCGACGCCGACCGGGGTGTCGAAGGAGCCCGTCCCGTCGGACACGCCCTGCCCCGGTGAGACGGCCCCGCCGACCCCAGCGCCCAGCGCGTCCCTCCCGACGCCGACGCGCTCACCCGGCGCGAGCGGCCCGGCCGTTCCGATCCCCGACCACTACGCCGAGAACCACGGTTTCATGGTCCCCTTCCCGCTGCACGGACAGGCCCGCTGTAACGGGCTCAAGGCCGCCGAGCGCATCAAGGCCGCACTCGAACCTCTCCGGGCGCGCGGTGACTTCACGGCGGAACACACCAGGCGTGCGCTCACCGGTCTCGGCTACGGTGCAGGTCAGGTGGAGGTGATCGAGTCCGGCGGCGTCGCGGTGAGCTTCCTCGTCGACGCGTCCACGAAGACCTCCACCCTGTGCCTGGAGGGGAACATGAACCGGGCGGTCGCCGAGACGGACGCCTTCGGCGGCTATCCCGACCACACCGGCTGCGACCAGCCGAGCGGCGGCCACTGACACCTCTGCCAGACTTTCGGACGGACCGATCTACGGGGTGAGGCGGATGAGGCCGACGCGGCCGTCGATGCAGGAGCTGATCCGGCAGCGCAGGCGGGCCGGTTTCGTGGGCCGTGGCGCCGAACGAGCCGCGTTCCGGACGAACTTCGATGTTCCGCCGCAGGACGAGCGGCACCGATTCCTCTTCCATGTGCACGGGAACGCGGGGGTCGGCAAGACGTTCCTGGTGCGGGAGTTGGAGCAAGTAGCGCGCGAACGAGGGGCGTTGACGGCGTACGTCGACGACAGCGTCGGCAGCGTGCCCGAGACCATGGCGGCGCTTAGCCGGCAATTCGCGGCGCAGGGACACCGGTTCAAGGAACTCGACCGGCTGCTGGCCGCGCACCGGGAGCGCCGCCACGAGGCCGAGGCGGCGGCGATCACCACGCTGGAGCCGTCGGAGCCGGAAGGGCCGTCCGCGGGCAGCAGGGCGGCGGCGCGGGCCGGGCTGGTGGGGCTGGGCATGGTTCCGGGGGCCGCCCCGTTCGTGGGCGTCCTCGACGCCGATCGACTCGCCCAGGGAGCCGACCGGTTGCGGGCCGGGATCAGCGCCCGGTTCCGCAATCCGGAGGACGTGCAGCTGGTGCTGTCGCCGGAGCGTGTGCTGAGCCCCGTGCTGCTCGCCGAGCTCGCCGATGCCGCGGCTGTCACGCCTTGGGCGGTCCTGTTCTTCGACACGTACGAGAGGACCGGGCCGTTCCTCGACGGCTGGCTGCACGAGCTCATGACCACCGACCGGCACGGCGCGCTGCCCGCCAACGTGATCGTGGTGACGGCCGGACAGCTCCCCTTCGACACCGCCCGATGGGGAGGCTTCGCGGACTTCGTGGCGGACATCCCGCTCGCCCCGTTCACGGAGACGGAGACGCGGGGGCTGCTCGCCGACAAGGGGGTCGTGGCCGAGCCCGTGGTGGCGGAAGTGCTCCGGCTCACGGGCGGGCTCCCGGTGCTCGTCTCCACCCTCGCCGAGACCCGTCCCGCCGACCCGGACGACGTGGGGGATCCGAGCGCGACGGCCGTGGAACGCTTCCTGAAGTGGGAGCAGGACCCCGTGCGCAGGGCCGCCGCGCTGGCGTGCGCGTTGCCCCGGCGGCTCGACGCGGATGTGTTCCGGGCGGCGGTGGAGTGCCCGCAGGACGAGGCCGAGGGGCTGTTCGCGTGGCTGCGGGGGCTGCCGTTCGTCAGCGATCGCGGGGATCGGGTGCAGTACCACGACGTCGTACGGGCGCCGATGCTGCGGTTGCAGCGGATGCGGTCGCCCCGGGGGTGGGCGGAGCGGCAGCGGCGGCTCGCGGAGGTGTTCGCGCGCTGGCGGACGGAGGCCGAGGACGGCCGGCCGGCCATCGAGTTGTGGGCGGACGAGGGATGGCGGGAGCTGCGCCTGGCGGAGACGTATCACCTGTTGTGTGCGGGAGTGCGGGGCATGTTGCCGGAGGTGCTGGCGCAGTTCGTCCTGGCGTGTGATGCCGGTGAGATAGCTGCCCGGCGGTGGGCGCGGGCGCTGGCCGACGCGGGCCAGGACGCCGACGCGCAGGACGCGGGCCGATGGGGGAGGGAACTGACCCAGGCGCTCGCCTCCGACGGCATAGCCGCCGCGCTTGAACTGGTGCTGCACCGGGCGGGGTTCAACGACGCGGCTCAGGCGTTCGCCCGGACGATGCGGGGCCGGGAGCTGCAGCGCGCCGGAGCCTACGAGGAAGCGCTGGCCGAATTCGACCGGGCCGTCGAGCTGAACGCCGAACTGGTGGTCGCCCACATCGGCCGGGCCGTGACCCGCGCGGGCCTGGACGCGTACGAAGAGGCGATCGCTGACCTGGACCGGGCCGTCGAGCTGGACCCGGACCGTGCCCTGGCCTACTCCACGAGGGGCGAGTACCACCGCATTCAGCAGCGCTACGACAAGGCGATCAGGGATCTGGACGAGGCGATCCGGCTGGACCCCACGGACAACTTCGCGTGGGCCTCCCGGGGTGCCTCCCGCTCCGCCCGCGGAGAGTTCGACGCGGCCCTCGCGGACCTGGACCGGGCGCTGGAGCTGAAGCCGGACTACGCCTGGGCACTGGTGCGCCGCGCCCAGGTATGGCGTGGGCTCGGGGACCCCGTACGGCAGCTCGCCGACCTCGACCGGGCCATCGTTCTGCAACCCGACTGGGCCTGGAGCGCCTGCCATCGAGGAGACCTTCTCCGCATCGCGGGCCGCTACGAGGAAGCCCTGACCGACTACGACCGGGCCATCGAACTCGACGACGAGTACGCGTCGGCGTATGCGAGCCGTGGCGCCTGCCGACGCGTGCTGGGGCGCTGTTCCGAGGCACTCGCCGACCTGGACCGTGCCGTGGAACTCAACCCGGACTACGCCTGGGCGCTCAGTCAGCGGGCGCTGGTGCACTGTGAACTCACGTCCTACGAGAAGGCATTGGCCGACGTCGACCGGGCACGGGAGCTACGGCCCGACGACGCGGGGCTGCTCACGTTGCGAGGCGGAGTGCTGAACGCTCTGGACCGGTTCGACGAGGCACGCGCCGATCTGGACCGCGCTCTTGGACTGGCTCCCGACCACGCGGAGGCCTACAGCCTGCGGAGCACGGTTCTGCTGCGGCTCGGGCTCGCGCCGCAGGCGCTGGCGGATCTCGACCGCCGCCTCGGACTCGTGGCGTCCGCGCCCTTGGACGAGGATGAGGTCGTCCGGCTGACCGAGCTGACCGAAGCGCTCCTGCGCGCCCCGGACACGGACCGGTCGCTCCTTGCCCCCCTCCTTGCCCGGCTCACCTCGGCACGGGACGGCACGCGGACCTCGCGGATCACGGACTGACGCTCGAACCGGCGGCCGAGGCGGAGGCTGGGCGATCGCGGCCATAAGCGACCACTCGGGACCACTCCGGCCACATCCCGCATACCGTTCCGCCCCCTAAACCGACCGTTCCCGTTCGATTACAGTGCTGAGCTGTCGACGTACGGGCGGTTTCTCGGGAGGTCTCGGTGGGTGTGGCAGCCGGTGCCGTCTGGGGCCGTGGTGAGCAGCAGGACTTTCGTAGCCGGGTGCGCGGGACCTTGCTCGGGGCGGCCGTCGGGGATGCGCTCGGGGCGCCCATCGACGGGCTCGACCTGGAGGGGATCCGGGAGGAGCACGGAGTCGCGGGGCTCGTCGACCTGACCTTCGGGCACGGCCGGCGCGGCGCGGTCACGCACCGCACGCAGCTCACCCTGTTCACCCTGGACGGGCTGATACGCGCCCAGGTGCGCCGTGACACCGGCGCCTGGCATCCGCCGACCGATCTGCACCGGGCCTATCTGCGGTGGGCGGCCACCCAGCGCGACTGGGGGCCCGACGAGCGGCGCAAGGACGACGGGTGGCTGGCGCGCGAGGAGTGGCTGTACGCCCGCCGTGAGCCGGACCTGGCCTGTCTGCTCGGGTTCGGTGACGAGACCATGGGGACGCTGGACGCGCCCAAGAACCCGGGGGAGCCGGGGCCCGAGGCCGCCGCGCGGTCCGCGCCGTTCGGGCTGCTCGTCGGCTGGGAGCCGCAGCTCGTGATGCAGCTCGCCGTGGAGTGCGCCGCGCAGTCGCACGGGCACCCCGTCGCCTACCTGTCCGCGGGGGCGTACGCCGTCATCGTGCACGGGCTCGCCCGCGGCGACAGCCTCGACGCCGCCGTGCAGCGCGCGCTCTCGCTGCTGACCGCGCGGCCCGGGCAACAGCCGGTCACGGACGCCCTCCAGCACGCGCTGGGCGCCGTACGGCAGGGGATGCCGACCCCCGGGCGGGTGGAGGAGCTGGCCGGGGACGGTACGGCGGAGGGGCTCCTGGCGGTCGCCGTGTACTGCGCGCTCGTGGGGGAGGACGTACGGCACGGGCTG
Source organism: Streptomyces sp. SAS_270 (assembly GCF_052543295.1). Taxonomy (NCBI): domain Bacteria; kingdom Bacillati; phylum Actinomycetota; class Actinomycetes; order Kitasatosporales; family Streptomycetaceae; genus Streptomyces; species Streptomyces sp. SAS_270. The sequence continues at coordinate 180,806 of NZ_JBMNDS010000006.1, read as the reverse complement.
TGCCTCGCGGTGAACCACGGGGGGCCCTCCGGCGCGGCGGGTGCCCTCACGGGCGGGCTTCTCGGGGCGCTGCACGGCGAGACGGCCCTGCCGCCGGCCTGGCTGGCCGAGCTGGAGGGCCGTCCCACGATGCTCGTCCTGGCGGACGACTTCGCGATGGAGATGACGCAGGGGCCTGCGTTGCACGGACCCGCGGGGTCCTCGCCGGGGTGGCTGGCGCGGTACCCGCGGGGGTGATCGGTGCGGGGTGGCGCGGCGGGGGTTTTCTTCGCCCCCTCCGCCCCTGCCCTGCCCGTCGTCCTGGGGCTGCGCCCCCCCTTCCCCCTTGTCGCGTTGTCGCGCTTCGCGCTCGTCCTCAAACGCCGGACGGGCTGGTGGTATCCGCTCCGTCCGCCTGGATCGGTACCGTCGCCGCCGCCGAACCGTCGTCGTCCGTGTTGATCTTCTCGATGATCGCGTCCCGCTCCGGGGTGGCCTCGGGCTTGAGGAAGCCGATGAGGATGTAGAGGACCAGGGAGATGGCCATCGGCACCGAGACCTGGTACTCCAGCTTCACATCCGTGCGCTGGGAGAAGTCCAGGTTGTAGTTGACGAGGAAGAAGGCGAGGAGGCCGCAGGCCCAGCTCGTCAGCGCCGCCGTCGGGCCGGACTTACGGAACGGCCGCAGCAGGCCCAGAATGAACGGGATCGCGATCGGGCCCATCAGACCGGCGACCCACTTGATGACGACCGTGATGATGTCCTTGAACGTCGGCGAGTTGACCTGGGTGGCCACCGCCATGGAGAAGCCGAGGAAGGCGACGGTCGTCACGCGTCCGGCGATCAGACCCGCCCGGCTGTCCCACGCCCGTGCCGTCTTCGAGAGGACCGGCGCCACGTCCCGTGTGAACACCGCCGCGATCGCGTTCGCGTCGGAGGAGCACATGGCCATCGTGTGCGAGAAGAAGCCGACGACCACCAGGCCCAGCAGACCGTGCGGGAGCAGTTGGTCGGCCATCAGCCCGTACGCGTCCGACCCGTCGGGCTTCTTCGCCGTCACCAGCAGCGGGGCCAGCCACATCGGGATGAAGAGGATCACCGGCCACACGAACCACAGCCCGGCGGACAGGAACGCGGACCGTGTGGCCTGCTTCGCGTTGCCCGTCGCCATGTAGCGCTGCGCCTGGTTCCACATGCCGCCGTTGTACTCGAAGAGCTTGATGAAGAGGTACGCGATGAAGAAGACCGTGAGGTACGGGCCCGCGAAGCCGTCCGCGTGACCGTGCAGCTTCGGCGAGTCCAGCGCCTTCGACAGACCGCCCTGGTCGGAGATCTTGTTCAGCGCGATGATCAGCATGGAGAGCCCGGCGAGCAACTGGATGACGAACTGGCCCAGTTCGGTCAGCGCGTCCGCCCACAGGCCGCCGATCGTGCAGTAGACCGCCGTGATGCTACCGGTGATGATGATGCCCTGGGTGAGCGTGACGCCGGTGAAGACGCTCAGCAGGGTCGCGATCGCGGCCCACTTGGCGCCCACGTCCACGATCTTCAGCAGGATGCCGGACCAGGCGAGCGCCTGCTGGGTGGGGACGTTGTAGCGGTCCTTCAGGTACTCCAGCGGGGAGGCCACATGGAGTCGGGAGCGCAGTCGGTTGAGCCTCGGCGCGAACAGCTTCGCGCCGATCGTGACGCCGATGGCGATGGGGAGCGCCCAGGTGACGTACGACGTGATGCCGTACGTGTAGGCGATACCGGCGTACCCGGTGAACATCACCGCGCTGTAGCCCGACATGTGGTGCGAGATGCCGGACAGCCACCACGGCATCTTGCCGCCCGCGGTGAAGAAGTCGCTGACGCTGTCCACACGCTTGTGGGACCAGACACCGATCGCCGTCATCACGCCGAAGTACGCGACCAGGACGGCCCAGTCGAGACCGTTCATGTGCCCCCTTCCAGGGTCCGCCTTATGAACTCCGCCCAGCAGGCTGGCACTTCGCCTGAGCGGGGTAAGGGCGAGGAAGGCCGCGAAGTGCCCGCTCATCGTGGGTGGCGTGGTGCGGGCACGACAAGCGAGCGTAAGGTCAAGAGCAGGCAAAAATGTTCGCCTTGCTGACCTTGGTTCATACACATGAACATGTGAAGTGGCGCAAAAGGGTGGGTCAGCGCATCAACTCCCCCGCGTTCACGAGCAGGGACTGTCCGGTGATCGCCCGCGCCCGGTCGGACGCCAGGAAGACCGCGGCATCCGCCACGTCCCCGTCCGTGGCCAGGTCGGGCAGCGCCATCCGCTCGGTGAGCCGCTGGAGCACGTCCGCCTCCGGTATGCCCTCGGTGTGTGCGGTGAACTGGACGTACGCCTGGACCGGCGGACCCCACATCCAGCCCGGGAGCACGGTGTTGACGCGGATGCGGTGCGGGCCGAGCTCCCGGGCGAGCGAGTACATGGCGCTGGTCAGGGCGCCCTTCGAGGCCGCGTACGCCGCCTGCCGCACCTGCGTCGGGGCGGCCACCGACGACTGCGTGCCGACGATCACGACCGAGCCGCCCGACACCTTCAGTCCGGTCAGACAGGCGCGCGTCATGCGCAGCGTGCCGAGCAGGTTGACGTCGAGAACCGACTGCCAGGTGGCGAAGTCCGCGTCCTCCAGGCCGCCGAAGTGGCTGTCCCAGGCGGCGACATGGACGACGGCGTCGATCCGCCCGAAGCGCTCCGTGGCGAGCGCGGCCAGTGCCTCGCACTGTGCCTCGTCGGTGATGTCCGTGGCGCGGTACGCCGTGTGCGCGCCGTCCGGGTCGAGTTCGGCGGCGGCCTTGGCGAGGTTCGCCTCCGTGCGCGCCCCGAGCACCGCGTTGCCGCCGTCGCGCACGACGGCCGCCGCGACCTGATGGCCGAGCCCGGCGCCGACTCCCGACACGACGACGGTCTTGCCCGTGAGCAGTGACATCGAGGTCCTCCCCTTTATTTGGCTCGGTTCACCTCCGGGGCGCGCCCCTTCGGCTCGCTCGCCGTGGCTCTGGCGCATTGTCTGACGGGGCGTCAGAGTATGGGCGCACGGCAGAGGAAGGAAGAGCGAGGAAGAGCCGGAAAGAGCAGGAAAGAGCAGGAAGGGGAGCGTCATGGGTGAAGAGACACGAAGCGAGACGTACGCGGAGCTGGCCGCCCTCGGCCCGTACGGGGTCCGTCCCGGCCACGCCCTGATCACCATGGTCGAACCGCACCCGGGCCATGAGTTCGCGTACAACCGCTGGTACGAGGACGACCACTACTACGCCGGCGCGATGGCCATGCCCTGGATGTACGCCGGGCGCCGCTGGGTGGCCACCCGTGATCTCCAACTCCTGCGCTACCCGGAGAAGTCGGCGGTCGCCCAGCCCGTCACCGCCGGCTGCTACCTCTCCACGTACTGGGTCACCCAGGGCCGCTACGACGACCACATGAAGTGGACCGTCGGGATCAACAAGCGGCTCAATCGCGATGGTCGGGTCTACCAGGACCGTACGCACGTCTTCACGGCCTTCCAGGACCACGAGGCGACGGTGTACCGCGACGGGGCGGCGGGGCCCCGCGACTTCCACGCGCTCGACCACCCGTACGCGGGGCTGGTGGTCGAGGTGATCGACGCCGAATCGACCGCGCAGCGGGCCGAGTTGCTGGAGTGGCTCAGGTCCCGCCATCTGCCGGGGCGCCTCGCCGGCTCCCCGTCCGCCCTGGTCACGGTCTTCCGCCCGACACCGCTGCCCGGCGACCGCATGACCTATGTCAAGCAGGTCGAGGGAGTCGACACGAGGCTGACCCTGCTGTGGTTCCTGGAGGCGGACCCCCGGGAGTGCTGGGAGGGCTACTTCGCGGACCTCGGCACCGCGGTGGCCGAAGGGGGTCTGGGGAAGGTCGAGTTGGTGGCGCCGTTCATTCCCACGCTGCCCGGGACGGACAAGTACGTGGATCGCCTGCGCTGAGCCCGGTTCGTCCACGAGGGCGAACCGAGGCACAGAGAAAAGGGGAGGGCCCCCTCGGCCGGGACGGCGGGCCAGTCGAGAGGGCTCTGTCGGTTGTTCCTCGGTGGATCTTCAGTGATTCCTATGAAGTTGTGGTTGGTGGTCATGGGTCACGCGAGGTCAAAGGCTCCCCGGCCGACCTCGGCCACGAAGGCGTTCCACGAGTTGGCGGGAAACGCCAGCGTGGGACCGTGGGGGACCTTGGAATCCCGTACCGCCATTGCCGCGAGAGCCGGGGACTTGACCTCGACGCACGCGCCGTTGCCCGCGGAGTAGGAGGACTTCGTCCACTGCTCCGTGGCACCCTGAAGAATTGCCATTTTTGCTCCGGTAGCCAGTTGTCGAGTTTCGCTGTCACCGGACCGGGGGTTCCAACCGGAACCCACAGTTCGGTTTGCGCCAACCTTGTTGCGTGGTGGCGTGATCGACGCTACTCGCCAACATCGGTGTGCGATGTGGCTATTCACTCGACTGGATGGCATATTCCAGTGGGGACTTACGCCGTGACGTGACGAAGGTGTATCGTGCGCCACTTTCGTCCCGAGGCGCTCCCGAAGGGCCTCCGATGCGTCCCGAGTGGCCCCGGAGCGGAGTCTCAGCGGGCGTACTCCTTCGCGATGTCCGTGATGAACTGGCGCGATTGATCCACATTCAGGGCCTGTGCCCTGAGGTGTTCGTACATCACGCTGTATTTCTGGACGTCGGCTGCTTTCTCCAGATAGAGATCGCTGGTGACGCCCTCGATGTAGACGACGCTGGAATCCGCCGCGTCGGGGAACTCCAGGATCGCGTACTGGCCGTTGAGGCCGGGGTGCGCCCCCACCTCGTACGGCAGGACCTGCACGGTGATGTGCGGGAGCTGGGACATCTCGGCGAGGTGCTCCAGCTGTTCGCGCATCACCAGACGGCTGCCGACCACCCGGTGCAGCGCCGCCTCGTCGAGCACGGCCCACAGGCGCAGTGGGGATTCCTCGGCGGAGACACGTTCCTGCCGGCGCAGGCGGACCTGGACGCGCTTCTCGATGTCGGCCGTCGACGTCTCGGGCAGCGCCCCCTGGATGAGCGCCTCGGCGTAGGGGCGGGTCTGGAGCAGGCCGGGGATGATCTGGGGTTCGTACGCCCGCAGGGATGCCGCGTCGGTCTCCAGGCCGATGTAGACGCTGTACGGGATGTCGCCGAAGGAGTGCCACCAGCCCTGCTGGCGGGAGTCCTTGGCCATCTGCATGAGCGAGTCGACGATCCGTACGTCCTCGACCTCGTAGACCCCGCACAGGTCGCGGACGTCGCGCTGACTGATGCTGCGCCGCCCGTTCTCCAGGCGGCTGATCTTCGACTGCGAGACGAGGAGCCGTTCGGCGACCTCTTCGGCCGTCATGCCCTTGAGCTCGCGGAGCCGACGCAGCTCCTGGCCCAGCCGACGGCGCCGGACGGTGGGATTTACATTGGACGCCACGGGACGTGCACCTCCGGCTGCGTGCCTGTACTTGTGTACGTGCAACTTTGCGTATCTGCTGTTGAGCAGACTGCCACCAAGGTGCTTTCTACCGCTGGAAAACAGCGGATATGCGCTGGGCAGGCGCCCGTTCGGGATCTGGCCGGTATCCGCGCCCGCGCGGGCGAGCGGTTGCCACCGCATACGGCTGCCCGCTGTCCGCTTGCCGGGACCCGAACATGCGGCTGCGCGGGGCAGCGGGCCGTGTCGTCGTCCGGACGTACGGCGTTGCTGCCCCGCGCGAGCCAGCGGCTCCCGAACCGGTCGTGGGGACTGCGGTGCGGCGCTGATGACGTAACTGGCGGTGCGAGCGGTGCTGGTGCTGCCGGTGCTGCGGTCGTGTCGGCTGCCGTGGTACTGCGGCTCAGTGAGCCACGGCGCGTGCCATGGATCCGTGGTGCGGTTGCATCGGAACACCCCGGGCCGGTTCCGGTGCGGACCTGACGCCGGCGGTGGCCGGACGGCCTGCCGGTGCCGGGCTGCGGCGCGGCTGTGCGGCCACACCGTTCTGAACGTCCATGACCGCGTGGGCCACGAGGCCGCCCATGGGGTCATGCCTGATCAGATCCCGTAGCCGGGAGCGGGACGAGCGTCCCTCGTTCCCCGGATACAGGTGCTTGCCGAGTCCGACCGCGTGGGCCAGGGCGGCGAGCGCCGCGGTCCGCGGGTCCGGTGGAACACCGGTGCGGATCGCGTTGTCCAGCCGGGCCTTGATCTCCCGGCTGATCTCCGTGTCCGTCGCTTGGTAGCGAGTCGTCGGCAGCACCCCGCACATCTGGCCGGCCACGGCATGCACCATGCCGCACCTCTCCAGATGCGAGAGGTAGGTCTGACGGAGTCCCAGCCGGGGCCCGCCAATCCAGTTCACTGCGCGTACGGGTGCTCCGCGTCGGCGAAGCAGTTCCAACGCACAGTCCAGTGTTGGATCTCCAGTCGGCCGTGGGGCTACCACGGCGATACGATCCCCGTCTGGGGCTATCCGTCCGGCCAGCGCCAGCTCCACTAGCTGTGCTCCGGCCAGACCGAGGTCGAGCGACTGCGGCTGTGCGGTGGTACCCGTGGTCGGGTCCAGCGCCAGCAACAGAAGCTCCTCCGGAATTGTTCTGCGGCTCCTGCCCATCCATGCCTCCCCGCGTGGATGAATGACAGGGTGACCCCTCTCACATCGGTCTGTCGAGAGTGCGTGACCGGAATGTAGTGGAACCGGTAGGTATGTCGTTCTCGTCTACCGGAGGGGTTAAGCCCGCGCACAGGACACTGGTGCATGGTTCGGACAGTGCGTCCGGGCCGGGTTATACGGGGTTTTACGGGTTCATGGTTCGGTTGGGCGCCGGTGGCCGGCGCATGGAGGAGGCATCGGTGGCGGGCGAGTCCCCCGACAGGTCGAAGCAGCACGAGTCGTCGACGTCGTCGGCAGAACCGACGCCGGGGACCCCGGCCGCGGTTCCGGGCCCGACCCGGCCCACCGCGTCGGCCTCGACCTCGGCTCCGGCCGACCCCCGCTTGGCGGTGGCCCGCGAGACCGCTCCGGCGTCGCGGGTGGAGCGGTCGGAACCGCTGCAGGCCGACCGGGCGACGGCGGTGTTCTCGACTCGGGCCGTCGCTGCCCGAGCGTCGGGCGCGGAGGGTTCCGACTCCGCTTCGGGCGCGGAGGGCTCCACCGGGGCCGACGCGGCCGGTGAGAGCGCGGAGGCCAAGGGTTCCGGCGACGCCCGGCTGCGGGCCGCTGTGGCCGCGTGGGTGGCGGTGGCGGACACGGAGGAGCGTGAGGGCGGCTCCGAGGACGAGGGCGCCGACGCGGAGTCCGTGGCTGCGGCTGCGGGCGGCGAGCAGGCCTCGGCTGCCGGTGACGCCGACGAGGCCGCTGATGCGCCGCAGGCCTCCGACGCGGCCGATTCCGGCGATGCGGACTCGGGCGAGGGCCCGAAGGGCGAGGCTCCCCAGGACGCCGAGAGTCCTGAGGTCGCGGCTTCAGAGCCCGCCGCGGACGTCGAGCCCGAAGCCGAGGCCGAGACGGCCGATGAGCCGAAGGCCGACGTGACCGACGCCGAGGCTGCCACGACCGACGTCGAGGACGCGACGGACGCCGAGGCCGTCGGCGACGGCAAGACCCCGGAGGACGCCGCTTCCAAGACTGCCGACGCCGGGTCCGCCGCGAGCGACGTCGAGGACGCCAAGGCTCCGGAGAGCGCCGCCGCGGACGCCAAGACCCCGGAGGACGCTGCTCCCAAGCCCGTCGTCGACCGGGCGACGGGTGTTTTCCGGGCTGTGAAGCCCCCGGTCGCGGAGGAGCCTGCCGACGCCGGGTCCGCCGCGAGCGACGTCGAGGACGCGAAGGTCGCCACGGATGCCACGGCTCCGGAGGGCGCCGCTTCCAAGGCTGACGTCGAGCCTGACGCCCCGACGGGCGCCAAGGCTCCGGAGGATGCTGCTCCCAAGCCCGTCGTCGACCGGGCGACGGGTGTTTTCCGGGCTGTGAAGCCCCCGGTCGCGGACGAGCCCGTCGACGCCGAGCCCGGCGCCCCGGCGGACGCGGAGCCCGAGGACGCGGCTCCCGAGCCCTCCTCCGAGGACACCGCCGACGAGCCGAAGGCCGACGCGCCTGGTGCCAAGGCTCCCGTCGACCAGCCCACCGCCGTCTTCAAGGCCCCGCGGCGCCCGGCCGTGGACCAGCCCACCACCATGCTCAAGCTGGGCGACGTCAAGCCCCCGGCCGACAAGGCCACGGACAAGGCCGCGGACAAGGTCAAGCCCACCCCGGCCCCCGAACCCGAACCCGAACCCGAAGCCGAGCGCACCAGCAAATTCGTTGCGCTGAAGCCCCTCGACGAGCCCGCGCCGCCGAAGCCGAAGGGTGCGCCCGCGGCCACGTCGGCCTCGTCGACGGCCACCACCGCGTTCCCGCAGGTCGGCCCGGAGCGGACCACGCAGCAGCCGCTGCCGCCGAAGCCGCCGCTGGATCTGCTGGCCGAGCTGACGAACACGCCCCCGCGGCCGGAGACCCCGGTGCGGACGATCGTGCGGCGGGTCAAGATCTGGACCCCGCTGGTCATTCTGCTCGCCGTGATCTTTGCAGTCGTACAGGCCGTACGTCCGCTGCCGGCGCCGAGCCTCACGCTCACCGCCGACGACACGTACACCTTCAAGGGCGGCGAGCTCGACCTGCCCTGGCCGGGGCAGGGCCAGTCGGCCATCGAGGTCGAGGGCGTGGGCAGCCTCGGCACCGACGGCAAGCAGACGCCTCAGGCCATCGCGAGCGTCGCCAAGATCATGACGGCGTACGTGATCCTCCAGGAGCACCCGCTGAAGGGGAACGAGGGCGGCGAGCAGATCACGGTCGACCAGCAGGCCGAGGACGAGTCGAAGAACGACGACGAGTCGACGGCGGCCGTCACCAAGGGCCAGAAGTTCACCGAGCGGCAGGTCCTGCAGATGCTGATGATCCCGTCCGGGAACAACGCGGCGCGGCTGCTGGCCCGCTGGGACTCCGACAGCGAGACCTTCGTCGGCAAGATGAACGCCGCGGCCAAGAAGCTCGGCATGACCAGCACGACGTACACGGACCCGAGCGGTCTGAAGAAGACGACCGTGAGCACGGCCGCCGACCAGCTCAAGCTGGCGAAGAACGCCATGCAGGACAAGGTGTTCCGCAGCATCGTCGGAATGGCCAGCGCTCAGATCCCCGGCCTCGCGAAGCCCATCTACACCACCAACGACCTGCTGACGAACCAGGTCGGCGTGATCGGTCTCAAGACCGGTTCGTCGACCCCGGCGGGCGGCAACCTCGTGTGGGCGGCCACCAAGACCGTCGACGGCGAGACGCAGACGGTCTACGGCGCCGTGCTGAACCAGAACGCCGGCACGGGCAGGGTCTGGGACAGCCTTCAGTTGGCCCTCACCAACAGCCAGAAGCTGATCGACAAGGTCCAGAAGGGCCTGACCTCCGCCACGGTGGTGAAGAAGGGCGACGTCGTCGGGTACGTGGACGACGGGCTCGGCGGCAGCACCCCGGTGGTCGCCACCAAGAACATGAAGGCGGTCGGCTGGCCCGGCCTGAAGACCAGCATCTCGATCGGCGCGGATGGCGAAACGGTCCCGCACTCCGCCAAGGCCGGCACGGTCGTGGGCAAGCTGACGGTCGGCGACGGATCGGACCACGCGGTCACCATTCCCGTCGCCCTCAAGTCGGCCCTCGCCGAGCCGGGCTTCGCAGCGAAGCTCAAGCGCGTGAGCTGACCGCGTATGCGGCGTGTGCCGCGCATACCGGTACGCCGGCGGGGGCGGCCCCGCCGGCGTACCGGGCGCGTACCGCAAGCACCACAAGCACCGCACCTGCGCAGGAATCGCCTCGAATGCGCTGCGAGCGTGGCGTAAACGCTGCTCACTCCGTCAGGGGCCACCCACCCGGGCGCTCCCCGGCGGGGTGCGTGCTAGCGTCGCGAGATCGGGGCAGGTCGCGGGCCACGGGTCCCGGCCGGACGAGACCGGACGAGATACGGGACACGGGGAGTGCCTTGCAGTGGCCACAGCGGAGCCGAGACATGCCGACGACGCCGATCCTGGCCCAGGATCCGGCCCTCGAATACCGCTGCGCGCCCGCACCCCGGAGTCGCCCGCCGCACCGGTAGGCCCCACCGAGCCCGAGCCGGCCACCAAGGCAGCCAAGGCTGCCGGGACCGCTGATGACGCCGATGACGCCGATGACGTCAAGGCTGCCAAGACCGTCGACGACGCCGAGTCCGCCCTGCGCAACCGTGTCGTGAGCTTCGCCCGCCGGTACCCCGTCCTCCTCGCGACTGCCCTGTCCGGCGTACTGCACCTCGTCTGGTTCTTCACGTTCGCCAACAGTGGCGGGGACCTCGCGGCGCAGGACGCGTGGGCGGAGTTCGTGGGGCGGCATCCGGACTCGGCGTACAACCTGGCCTGGTACGGCGGCATGCACCCCGTGTCGTACAGCGTGGTGTCGCCGTATCTGATGTCGGTCCTCGGTGTCCGTACGACGATGATGATCGCCGGGACCATCTCGGCGGGCCTGCTGACGATGATCCTGATCCGCAGCCGGGTCGTGCGGAACCCGCTGTGGCCCACGCTGGCCGGGGTCTTCGCGCTGCTGTGCAACGCGATCTCGGGCCGGGTGACGTACGGCCTGGGTCTGGTCTTCGGGCTCGGCGCGACCGCCATCGTCTTCTGCTGGCCGCACCGCTGGCGCTACAAACGCTGGGCGAAGGCCCTGTGCGCGGCGCCGCTCGCCGCCCTCGCGACCGCCGCGTCGCCCGTCGCTGGGCTGTTCGTCGGCCTTGTCGCGGTGGCCCTCTTCCTGCAGAAGCGCCGGCCGGGCGCGTACGCCCTCGGGATCGCGCCCACCGTCGTGGTGGCCGTCTGCGCCTGGATGTTCCCCTTCTCCGGCACCCAGCCGATGGCCATCGGCTCGGCCTCGCTGCCGTTCCTGTACGCCGTCCTCGTCTTCGCGCTCGTGCCCAAGGAGTGGAAGACGGTACGGATCACGGCGGCGGTCTACGGCGTCGCCGTGTTCGGCGTCTGGCTGATCAGCTCGCAGATCGGTTCCAACATCTCGCGGCTCGCGATGCTCTTCGCGGGGGCGGTGCTGCTGGCGGCGCTGCCGTTCGCGGTGCCGCGCTCGCGCAAGTGGTACACGATCGTCCTCGCCTTCGCCGGGTTCGTCGGCTGGGTCGGCTTCAAGGCCGTCGACGACATCGTGCACACGACGCCGGAGGCGTCCTGGGCGCGCGAGCTGGCACCGCTGGTCAACCAGCTCCAGGTGGTCGGCGCCGAGAAGGGGCGGGTCGAGGTCGTCCCCGCGCGCTCGCACCGCGAGGCCTCCGCGCTCGCCCCGTACGTGAACCTCGCCCGCGGCTGGCTCCGTCAGGCCGACATGGAGCGCAACCCCCTCTTCTACGACGACACCCTCAACTCCGCGAACTACCACGAGTGGCTCCAGCGCTGGGCCGTCCACTTCGTGGTGCTGCCCAAGGGGGAGCCCGACGGGGACGGCGGTCAGCGTGAGCGGCAGCTCGTGCAGCGCGGCATGCCGTATCTGAAGCAGATCTGGGGCGACGCGAACTGGCAGCTGTTCGAGGTGACCGACCCCACGCCGATGGCGTCGCCGCACGCCACCGTCGACAGTGCCGAGCAGGGGGAGCTGACCATCGAGGTCGGTGAGCCCGGGCGCGTCCTCATCCGCGTCCCGTACTCGCCGTGGCTCAGCCTCGTCGACGCCAAGGGCAAGAGCCTCAAGCCGCCGCAGGAGACCGAGGGCTCCAAGCATCGGGAGGAGGGCACGCCGAAGACGTTCGACAACGTCAACGGGTGCCTGATGGAGGCGGAGGAGAACGCGTCGGGGGACAAGTGGACGGTGCTGTTGGCCCCTGGCAAGGGGACGTATCGCCTGGCGGCGCCGTACCAGTTGCCTCGGGGGACCCCCTGTCCGGAGGAGCTGCACTGAGGGGTGTCGGGTGACTGAGGTCGGGTGATCGGTGGGGGGTGGGCCGTGAGGTTTTTTCGCCCCTCCGCCCCTACCCGTCCCGTTGTCCTGGGGGCTGCGCCCCCTCGCCCCCCAATCGCGCTGACGCGCTCGTCCTCAAACGCCGGACGGGCTGGAAATCCCGCCGGACGCGCTGGAAATCCCGCCGGACGGGCTGGGAATCCCTGCGGACGGGCTGAAACCCTTCACCGGGAACGCCACGTCGCACACCGGGTCCTCCGGTCCCGCCGCGTCCCAGTCGGTGAAGTAGACCTCTCGGCAGGGGCCCGCGTAGTCGAGGTCGTGTTCGGACATCCAGGCCTCGACGGCTTCGAAGGCGGCGAGGATCTGGGGGTGGGCGACCTGGGCCTTGGTGATGCGGGTGCAGGCGAGGCGGTGGGCGGGTTCGATGCGGACGGCGGTGGTGCGGGAGCGGCCGTGGGATGCCGCCCAGGCCCGGGCGAGGGCCTCGTCGGCGACCGGTACGCACGACTCGACGGGGCCGTCGCTCTCGGTCGACACCTCGGAGTGGTAGACGACGAAGGGCGCACCCGTGATGCCGCCGCACTCAAGTGCGGCCTCCTCCAGGCGCCCCAGCGAGGCGGGGATCCACACGGGCAGCTCGTCCGACAGTGTGTGCCGCGACTCGGTGAGCACCACCTGCTCCGGGACGTCCACCGTCTCGACCACGAACTTCTCGTACATATCGGAACTCCCTGACAGTCGGCCACGGAGGTACTCGGCCAGCGTCCGCTGCGAGGCGAACCGCGCCTCGGCCTGCGCCCAGTAGGCGGTGAGCCGGTCGGACGCCCGCGCTCCGTCCAGCCGCACCAGCTCGGCGATGTGCGCGAGAGGCATGTCGAGCTGGCGCAGGAGTGCGACGAGGCGGGCGCGTTCGGCCTGCTCGGCGCGGTAGTAGCGGTAGCCGCTGACCTCGTCGACGTGCGCCGGGGGCAGCAGACCGAGGCGGTCGTACAGCCGCAGCGCCTTCGGCGAGAGCCGCGCGCGGGCGGCGAACGCGCCGATCGTCAGCAGCTGCCGTCCCTCTTGCCGCTCCACGCGCTGCTCGTCCACGAGGCCATCCTCCGTCACCGGGCGCCTTCCGCCCGGCGAGGAGGACGATGTTCCTTGCCCCAGGGGCAAGGTCAAACGGTGAGCTGCTTCTCGACTGCCGCCACGATCTCCGCCGACTCCGGCTCGGTCTGCGGCGAGAAGCGGGCGACGACCTCGCCGTCCGTGCCGATGAGGAACTTCTCGAAGTTCCAGCGGATGTCGCCGGTGTGGCCCTCGGCGTCGGCGACGTCGACCAGGCGCTCGTAGAGGGCGTGCCGGCCCTCGCCGTTCACCTCGACCTTCTCGGTCAGGGGAAACGTCACGCCGTATGTGGCCGAGCAGAACTCCGCGATCTCCTCGGAGGTGCCGGGCTCCTGGCCGAGGAACTGGTTGCAGGGCACGCCGAGCACGGTGAAGCCCTGGGCGGCGTACCGCTCCTGGAGGCGCTCCAGGCCCGCGTACTGCGGTGTCAGGCCGCACTTGGAGGCCACGTTCACGAGGAGCACGGCCTTGCCGCGGTACTGGCCGAGGTCGGCGGAACCGCCCTGGAGGGAATCGATCTCTACAGCGAGCACAGAGTTGTCGTTAGTCATACCCGGAGCCTAACCAGCGTGGACGGAGCGCTCGAAGAAGGTCTCCAGTACGACGGTGGCGTGGGTTCCGCTGACGCCCTCGATCGCGTACAGCCGCCGCAGCACGTCCTGGAGCCGCTCGGTCGTCGCGGTGCGCACCTTGACCAGGACGGAGGCGTTGCCGGCGATGACGTGGGCCTCCTCGATCTCGGGCAGCGCGGCGAACGCCTCGGCGGACTCGCCCATCCAGGCCGACGAGTCGACCATGACGTAGGCGAGGACACCGAGGCCGAGCGCCGCCGGGTCGATGTCGACGGTCGTGGCCCGGATGACCCCGTGCTCGCGCAGCTTGCGTACGCGCTCGTGCGCGGCCCCGGCGGACAGGCCGACCTCCTTGCCCAGCACGGCGTACGACCGGGTGGCGTCCTGTTGCAGCAGGGCCAGCAGCCGACGGTCGATGTCATCCACTTGCTTCATTCATCGACCATATCTGGTTCGGTGGATTGCATGCTACGTTGAATGAAATTCTGTACCGAGCCGAGGGGGAACCGTGTCAGGTCAGATCGTCAACGGGGTGTACGAGGTCCTGGACGACCGCTTCCGTACCGGCCGCTGCGCCATCGGCGACAGCAGGCTGGAGGTGCTGCACGACGGGAGCCGCTGGGCCGAGGGCCCGCTGTACGTTCCCGCCTGGCGCCAGCTGATCTGGAGCGACATCCCCAACGACCGCATCCTGCGCTGGGACGAGCAGACCGGCGAGGTCGGCGTCTTCCGCGCCCCGGCGGGCCACAGCAACGGCAACACCCTGGACCGGCAGGGCCGCCTGATCACCTGCGAGCAGGGCAACCGCCGGGTCACCCGCACCGAGCACGACGGCACGGTCACCGTCCTCGCCGACCGCTACGACGGCAAGCGGCTCAACAGCCCGAACGACTCGGTCGTACGCTCCGACGGCTCGGTCTGGTTCTCCGACCCGGACTTCGGGATCAGGAGCGACTACGAGGGCCACCGGGCCGAGAGCGAGATCGGCGCCTGCAACGTCTACCGGATCGACCCGGTGACGGGCGAGGTGCGGCTGGTCGCGGACGGCTTCATGGGGCCCAACGGCGTGATCCTCTCCGCCGACGAACAGCAGTTGTACGTCTCCGACTCCAGCGCCGGCCGCATCCACGTCCACGACGTGCACGACGACGGCACCCTCTCGGACGGCAAGGTGTTCGCCGAGGGCAAGGACGGCGTCCGCTTCGACAACATCCGCTTCGACGACGAGGGTCGGCTGTGGGCGGCCGCCCTCGACGACGGCGTGCACTGCTACGACCCCGACGGCACCCTCATCGGCCGGATCGTCGTCCCCGAGACCGTCTCCAACATCACCTTCGGCGGCCCGAAGAACAACCGCATGTTCATCACCGCCTCGACGTCCCTGTACTCGCTGGTGGTGTCGGTGACCGGCGCGCCCCGCATCTAGGAGGCCTGGGCTGCCTTGACCACGACCTCGCCCGCGGGTGTCCGGTAGTACAGCACCGAGCGCCCCGCCCGACGCCGCTGCACGAGCCGGGAGTCGAGCAGCACCTTGAGATGCCGTCCGACCGAGCCGAGCCCCTGGCCGGTCAGGGCGACCAACTGGGTGGTGCTCAGCGGGGAGTCGAGGAGGACGAGGACGCCCGCGCGGGCCGGGCCGAGCAGCGCGCCCAGGGAGGCGGGCGCGCAGGCCGGGCCCGTCTCCGCGAGCGCCCCCGAGCACGGGTAGACCACCGCGTACCGGTGGGGCTCCTCCCAGGCCACCCAGCCGATCCCCTGCGGGGTGACCGGCACGAAGAACAGCTGCGCGCCGGAGATCTCCCGCGGCGGGTACTCATGGGTGTTGACCTGGAACCTGCTCTCGCCGAGCCAGCGTGTCCCCGGCCGCAGGCCGTCGAGGACGGCGGCCCAGCCGCCCTGGCTCAACCGGGCGGTACGGGCGACGACATCGGCTTCGAGGACGCGTCGGCGCCGGTCCCAGTAGGGGCGTATCGCGGACGTCCAGACGTACGTGATGAGGTCCGCGGCGCGCTCGGGCAGGTCGTCGCGGCCTCGGAGCAGGTCGGGGAGCGGGCCGCGCAGGGACACGAGGAGCTGGGCCCGCGCGTCCGCCCCCGGCACCTCGCGTATCCGTGCGACCTCCGTCTCGAAACCGGTGTCCTCGCCCGTGGCCGGCGGTGTGAGGAAGTCGGCGGTCCAGGACCGGCCGAGCCCGGCGCGGATCGTCGCCGCGGTGACGGGGTCGCGCTCCAAGTGCCGCCGGTAGGCGGGCAGATGGGCGTCCAGCCAGGCCCGCTCGCCGGGGTGGGAGGCCGTCCCGGAGTGCAGCAGCCGCAGTCCGGCGAAGGTCTCGGCCAGCGGGGACACCACGAAACGGCTCCCGGCGAGGGTGTCGGCGTTGATCTGCCACCAGCCCATGCCCGGCCCCCTGCCTGCCCGCTCGTTGGTTTCGTGTCTGCGCGAAACTCTAACGACCCGTTCCGGGGCCGCCGGAGACTCCCCGCATGCGCAGCTACTCCGACCTCTTCCGCACCCGCGAGTTCACCCCGTTCTTCCTGGCCTCCGCACTCCAGGGCGCCGCCCAGACGGTGGGCGGCCTGGCGCTGGGCACGCTCGTCTACGAGGACACCGGCTCACCACTGCTCTCGGCGCTGAGCATGTTCGGCCCGTCCCTCGCCCAGGTCCTCGGCGCGACCACCCTCCTCTCGGCGGCGGACCGGCTCCCGCCGCGCGCGACGATGACCGGCATCTCGCTCGCGTTCGCCGTCTGTACGGCGGTGATGGCGCTGCCCGGCCTGCCCATCGGCGCGGTCTTCGGACTCCTGCTGGCGCTGGGCCTGGTCACCTCACTGGGCGGCGGGGTCCGCTGGGGCCTGCTGAACGAGATCCTGCCGAAGGGCAGCTACCTGCTCGGCCGCTCGGTCTTCAACATGCTCAACGGCATCATGCAGATCACCGGCTTCGCGACAGGCGGTGTCCTCGTCGCCGTCCTCTCCCCGCGCGCCACGCTCCTCACGGCCGCCGCGCTCTATTTCGTGGGCGCCCTGGCCACCCGCCTCGGCCTCGCCCGCCGCCCGCCCCGCGCGGCCGGGCGCCCCTCCGTCGTGCAGACCTGGCGCACGAACGCCGTCCTGTGGTCCTGCGTCCCCCGCCGCCACGTCTACCTGCTGCTGTGGATCCCCAACGGCCTGGTCGTCGGCTGCGAGTCCCTCTTCGTCTCCTACGCGCCCGACCGCGCGGGCCTGCTCTTCGCCTTCGCCGCGTTCGGGATGTTCGTCGGCGACGTGACGGTGGGGCGGCTCCTCGCCCCACGCGTGCGCCGCCGCATGGGCATCCCGCTGCTGCTGCTCCTGGCGACGCCGTACCTGCTCTTCGTCCTCCGTCCCGCGGTGGGCGTCGCGGCGGTCTGCGTCGCTCTCGCCTCGGTCGGCTTCGGCGCCAGTCTCGTCCAGCAGGAACGCCTGATGGACCTGACTCCGGACGAACTCAGCGGTCACGCCCTCGGGTTGCACTCCTCGGGCATGCTCACCATGCAGGGCGTCGGCGCGACACTGGCCGGCGCCGCGGCCCAACTGACGTCGCCCGGCACGGCGATGACGGTCATGGCCGCCGGGTCGCTCACGGCGACAGCGGCCCTGGCAGCGGCGGGCAGGCGGGAGAAACGCCGTCCGGGCGGCGGGGGTGACGGCGAGGGCGGGCCGGTCGGTGTGCTCGGAGCCGCGGACGTGGCTACCTAGCCTGCGCGAGGGACCACGGTGCGCAGGACCTCCTCGATGCGGTCGGTGATGTCCGCGCGGTCGTTGAGGACCCAGGAGATGTGCTGGGCGCCGAAGAAGGCGGAGACCAGGACGCGTGCGGTGACGCCCGGGTCGGAGTCGGCGGGCACCTCGCCCTCGTCCCGGGCCTGCTGGAACCAGCTGGTCAGCGACTCGGTGTAGCCCAGGTACGGCATCGGCAGATCGGCGCCGATGAGGGAACGCTCGATCTGCAGGCGGGCGCCCGCCCGGACCACGGTGTCGTCGCGGAAGGCGAGGGCCGTGCGGACGAGGAGTTCGCGCACGGCGTCGAGCGGGGACAGGGCCGAGTCCTGCACGTCCTGCTTGATCACTTCGAGGAGGTGGTAGAACTCCTCGGCCACGGCCTGGGCGAGCGCCTCCTTGTTGGCGAAGTGGAAGTAGACGGCTCCCTTGGTGACACCGGCGAGTTCGGCGACGTCCAGGACGGTGACGGCGGGGAACCCCTTCGTCGCGAACGCCTCGGCCGCCGCGTCGAGCACCTGCCCGCGGGTGCGCACGGCGCGCTCCTGCTTGAGGCCGGTGTCCTTGTGCCGGGGGGCGGTGGCCCGGGCCCCTCGGGAGCTGCTGTCCGTGGCCATGGTGGGGTCCGTCCTCGATGCGCCGACACGATCGGTTCCGTGAAATATACCTTCGGGAACGTATGGTAATCCGCCGGTCGGCCGCTTCCGCCGGCCGGCACGCGGGGGCTGCCGCCCGCGCGATCAGGGGGCCGGTGCTGTCCCGCGGGGTGCACGCGGCAGCAGCAGCGCTGTGGCGGCGGCCGTCACGAGCAGCATCAAGGCGCCGGTCACGAAGCTGGTGTCCATGCCGTGCCGGAAGCGGGAGGTGTCGGCGATCAGCGCACCGAACGCCGCCACCGCGAGGCAACTGCCCACCTGGCGCGCGGTGTTGAGGAGCGCGGCCGCGGTGCCCGCCCGCTCGGCGTCGACGTTCTCCAGGATCGCGGCGGTCAGAGACGGTACGGCGAGGCCGCCGCCCAGGCCGATCGGGACGAGGAGGAGGACCGGGACGACGAGCGAGGTGTGCGGGGTGACCGTGAGCATCAGCAGCGCGCCGCCCGCCATGATCAGCTGGCCGGTCACCATCGGGACCCGGGCTCCCTTGCGGGCGGCCAGCCTGACGCCCGCCATGTTGACGACGGAGATCAGCGCGCACATCGGGATGAACATCGCGCCCGCGCCGACCGGCGACGCGCCCCGCACCTGCTGGAAGTACATGCCGAGCAGGAAGATGGCACCGTAGAACACGGCGTTGAGGGTGAAGCCGGCCGCCAGGCAGACCAGCACCGTACGGGACCTGAAGAGAGTGAGCGGGACCATCGGCTGCTTGCTGCGCGACTGCGTGGTGACGAAGGCGACCGCTGCCGCGGCGGCCACCACCAGCGTGACCGGCACCCCCGTGCCGCCCCAGCCCGCGTGGCCGCCCTCGATCACGGCGTACGTCAGACCGGCCAGGCTCACCACCACGGAGAACTGTCCGAGCAGGTCGACCGGGGCCCGGCGGCGCGGGGACGGGGCGATGCGGGTCAGCAGGGCGAGGCCGACCGCGCCCACCGGGAGGTTCAGGTAGAACACCGCTCGCCAGCTCAGCCCGCTGGTGAGCATGCCGCCGACCACCGGGCCGACGGCGACGGCGACGGAACCGGCCGCCGTCCAGATCGCGATGGCCCGCGCCCGCCTTCCCGCGTCGGTGTAGGACTGGCGGATCAGCGCGAGCGACGCCGGCACCATCAGCGCGGCGGCACCGCCCTGCACCATCCGGGCGCCGATCAGCGTGCCCAGGTCGGGTGCGACACCGCAGCCCAGCGAGGCCACGGTGAAGGCCCCGAGGCCCCAGGCGTACGCCCGACTCGCCCCGACCCGGTCGGAGAACGTGCCGGCGGACAGCATGAACGCGGCGAACATCAGCGTGTAGCCGTCGACGATCCACTGCAGGTCGGCCATCGAGCCGCGCAGACTGCCGGCGATGGCGGGAAGGGCCACGTTGACGACCGAGCCGTCGAGGGAGATCACGAAGAAGGCGAGCAGCGCGGCGGCGAGGACGGTGTGCGGGGAGCCGGGGGAGCGGCTCGTCCCCGCAGCCTGCACGGTCGGTGCGGCCCGGGTGGGCATGGCCATGTGAACTCTCCTCGGACGTGGGCGCGTTGAACGGTCGAAAAAAATTCCTTCGCGAAGGTATCACTTGAGAAGGGGTGAGGACAGGGGACTTGGCACCACTGCGCTCCGCGCCCGGGCCACGGCACAATGGGGGCGCCGCCGACGTGCGGTCAGCGCAGCGTCAGTTGGGCGTCAGCGCCGACCGCGACTGTTGTTGCCATGACGTCGATCGTGGCAGTCTCCAGCTGTCTTCCCGACACCATCCCGATCGCTCGGTTCCAGAAGGAACTGCAGCTGACGGATGTCCAGCTAAGGCGGTACGAGCGCTTCTACGGGCTGTCCGAGGTCTGCCGTGACCCCGAGGCGACCGAGACGGAGCTGCTGCTGCGCGCCGCGGCCAAGCTCGTCGAGCTGCGCGGGCAGGAACAGCGCGTCAAGTACGTCCTGCAGGCGCGGACCATGCCGTCCCCGCTGCCGTATCCGCTGACCTCGCTCGGTCCGGTGCAGGCCGAACTCGGCCTGGAGCACGCCACCGCGTTCGTGGTGTCCCACCACGCCTGCGCCTCGGGGCTGCTCGCCCTGGACATGGCCGGGACGCTGCTTGCCGCCGACCCCGATCCGGACGCGCTCGCCCTCGTCCTCGCCGGTGAGAAGGCGTGCACGGCCCTGACGCAGTCCATCCCGGACGTCACCGTCATGGGCGAGGGCACCGTCGCCTTCCTGGTGAGCGCCGACCGCACCGGCCGCGACCGGATGCTCGGCTACGCGGCCCGTACGTACCCGCAGTTCGGCGACGAGTTCATCATGGGCGAGAGCGCGGCCAAGGAGTTCCAGGACCTGTACGGGCCCGGGCTGTGCGAGGTGATCGGCGCGGCCCTGGAGGAAGCGGGCTGCGGCCTCGACGACCTGGCCCTCGTCCTGCCGCACAACGTCAACCGGCTGTCGTGGATCGGCGTCTGCAAGGCGCTCGGGCTGCCCCTGGACCGGGTCTTCCTCGACCTGGTGGCCGAAACCGGGCACTGCTTCTGCGCCGATCCCTTCATCAACCTCCAGCAGGCCGCCGAACTGGGGCGGCTGCGCCCCGGCGACCGCTACCTGATGACCAGCGTGGGGCTCGGGGCGACCTTCGCGGCCATGGTCTTCGAACACTGAGCCCGCTTCCGCACCGCCCCGGGCCAGTCCCGGGGCGGGCGCACACGAGAAAAGACGAGGTCGACATGCATCTTCCGTCCTCCGGATTCAGCGGGCGCCTCAAGCGTGCCGTCACCGGGGCCGCAGACACCCCCCTGGTGTTCCTGGGCAACTTCGAGGTGGAGAACCAGTGGGCCGTGGGCGAGCCCGCGCTGCCCAGGGTCGCCTCGCACGCGGGCAGCGCCGTCGTGAACCGCATGGACGAGTTCGCGCTGCTGCTCGGCGGCAAGGACGACCACGTCGTCCTCAAGACGGCCCTGGACGAGGGCTACCGCGTCTACCTGGAGGGCCTCGGCCTCGCGCTGCCCACCGTGCACGTCGTGGCCGGACAGGACCCGCAGCGCACCGTCAGCGAGGACGCCCTCGCCGACCCGGAGCTGCTGCGCACCCTCGCGGCGCTCGGCGCGGACGGTGCCCGGCTGACCGCGCACGGCATCTCCACCGTGGAGGAGGAGCTGTCCGAGCGCACCGGACTGCGCCTGGGCGCCCCCTCCGCCGCCATCTGCAAGCGCGTCAACAGCAAGGTCTACAGCCGCCGGCTCTCCGACGAGCTGGGCATCCGGCAGGCGCGCGGCTGGGCCTGCGAGACCCTCCCGGAACTGGCGGCGGCGGTCGAGGCGGCCGGTGAACTGCTCGCCGCGGGACGCAAGGTCGTCGTCAAGGACGCGTTCGGGGTGTCCGGCAAGGGCATCGTCGTCCTCGACAGCGAGAAGCGGCTCGCCCGGCTGCACCGGATGGCGGTCACCCAGGCCGAGCGCGCGGCGGCGGCCGACGGCACGGCGCCGCGCACCGCCCTCGTGATCGAGGAGTGGGTCGCCAAGCGCGCCGACCTGAACTACCAGTTCACGGTGGGTCAGGACGGCTCCGTGCACTTCGACTTCGTCAAGGAGCTCCTCACCGAGGGCGGCGTCCACAAGGGCCACCGCATGCCGGCCCGGCTGACCGCCGACCAGGTCACCGAGATCGCCGGGACCGCGGACCTGCTGGGCGAACGGCTCGCCGCCGACGGCTACTTCGGGGTGGTCGGCGTCGACGCGATGGTCGACCCCGACGACGGTCTCTACCCGGTCGTCGAGATCAACGCCCGCAACAACATGTCCACCTACCAGAACGTGGTGCACGAGGGCCTGGCCGGACCCGACGAGGTCGCCGTCGCCCGACACTTCTCCTTGCGCCTGACCCGGCCGCTGCCCTTCGCCGAGCTGCGTGAGGTCCTGGACGGGCTGCTCCTGGAGGAGCGGGGCACGCGCGGCCTCTTCGTGAACAACTACGCCACCGTCAACGCCGCCGCCGCAGGCGCCGGTGAGAGCGGCTTCGAGGGCCGGCTGTACGGCGTCCTCGTGGCCGCCTGCGACGACGACGTCGAGGCCCTCGACACCGACATCACCCGCCGCCTCGCGGCCCACACGGAACGGAGCTGAACGTGAGCGTCGCATTCGAGGTGCAGGGCCTCGGCATCACCGGGCTCGCCGAGGAGTTCGGCACCCCCCTCTACCTGTACGACGGCGAGGAGATCAGCACCCGCTTCCAGGGGCTGCGCACTCACCTGCACCCCGCCCTGGAGGTCTTCTACTCCCTCAAGGCCAACCCGAACATCTCCGTCTGCTCGCTGCTGCACCGCTGCGGCGCCCGGGCCGAGGTGTCCTCGCTGACCGAGCTGGTCACCGCACGCCGCGCGGGCGTGGCGCCGTACGACATCATCTTCCTCGGCCCCGGCAAGAGCCGCGCCGAACTGGCCGCCTGTCTCGACGAGGGCATCTACGCCGTCGTGTGCGAGTCGCTCGGCGAGCTGGCCCTCATCGACGAGGTCGCGCGTGAACGCGGTGTCGTCGCCCCGGTCGCGCTGCGCGTCAACCCGAGCTTCACCGTCAAGGGTTCGGGCCTGACGATGGGCGGCAAGCCGCGGCAGTTCGGCATGGACGAGGAGCAGCTGCTCGCCGAGGCCCCCGACCTCGGGGCCCGCCATCCCGGCGTACGGCTCATGGGCGTCCAGGTCTACCTGGGCACGCGCATCCTCGGCGAGGACACCGTCGTCGAGAACACCCGGCGGATCCTGGAGCTGGCCGACCGCATCGCCGGGCACTTCGGTTTCCCGCTGGAGATGGTCGACGTCGGCGGCGGCCTCGGCATCGCCTACTTCGACAACGAGAAGGACCTCGACCTCGCCGAGCTGACGGCCCAGCTCAACCCGCTGATCGCCGGCTTCAGGGACACGCACCCCGACACCCGCATGATCATGGAGCTGGGCCGCTTCCTCGTCGCCGCGTCCGGCACCTATGTGACGCGCGTGCGCTACACGAAGACGTCGATGGGGGAGAACTTCGCCGTCACCGACGGCGGCACCAACCACCACATGGCGGCGGTCGGCATCGGCTCGTACGTGAAGCGGAACTTCCCGATGGCCGCCCTGGAGCGCCTCGACGAGCCCGCCACCGAGCCCTGGCACATCACAGGACCGCTGTGCACGCCCAACGACGTCATCGGCAAGAAGGTGCCCATGCCGGCGCTGCGGGCCGGCGAGCTCGTGGGCGTACAGCGTTCCGGCGCGTACGGGCCGACGGCCTCGCCGGTGCACTTCCTCAGCCACGGCTACCCGGCCGAGGTCCTCGTCCTGGACGGGCGGGCGCACCTGATCCGCGAGCGCGACGACGTCGAGGTGATGCTCGGCCGCCAGCGGCTGTACGACGCCACCGAGACCACCGGCGATCTTGCCGGTGCCGAAGACAACTGACCGCAACCCACGGATCCAAGGAGAAGAACCACATGAGCGAGAACACCGCAGTCGCCGTCGCCGGTGCGGAGCGCGCCCCCTACGTCGACGCCGTCCGCAAGGGCCTGTCGGAGGTCCTCAACAAGGACGTGTCCGGCGCCGAGGAGAGCGTGCGGCTCTTCGACGAGCTGGGCCTGGACTCCAGCAGCGCGCTCGAACTGCTGATCACCATCGAGGAGATCCTCGGTGTGCAGTTCGACGCCGAGGAGCTGGAGATGACGCACTTCGAGACGGTGGGCTCGCTCGCCGACTTCGTCGCGGCGGAAGCGAGCGCCTAGGCATGTTCCGTACGACTGCGCCCGTGCGGCGCCCTCGCGCGACGGCGGACGCACCGGCGGCCGTGCCCCGGGTCGTCCGGGCCGCCCGGCACACCGCGGCGGGCCCGGGCGTGCCGTACGAACCGGTCGGTGTGCGGGAGGAGTTCTTCCGCGAGATGGGCGCCCCCTACTCGGTGCCCTTCGACTCCGAGCGGTACGCCGACGGGGGCCGGCGCACCTCGGTGGAGCTGGCGAACGGCGCCCTGGACGCGCTGGGGCCGCTGTCGGCCGAGGAGTGCCCCGAGGTGGTGGTCGTCGCCTATGCCACCCCGGACTTCGACCACGCCGAACTCGTCGCGTCCTGCCTGAAGGGCCGCCTGCCGGGCGAGCCCCTCTCGTTCGCGCTGTCCGACCAGGGTGTCCTGGCGCCGTTCAGCGCACTGCGGGTGGCGGTGGAGTACGCGCGGCGGTGCGGCTTCCGGCGGCTGCTGCTGATGGTCGTCGACCAGGGCACGCAGCCGTTCACCGTGCCCGGGCGGGAACACGACCCCGTCCGGGCGGACACGGCGGTGGCACTGCTCCTGGAGTGGGACGGGGGCGGCGGCGCCGTCCGCGGCATGGCGCAGGGACGGCCTTCGGACGCGGTGTTCACCGAGTGGGACCGGGCGGCATCGGTGGTCGCGGGGGCGGGACTGACCGCGGAAGCGGCCGGGGGACGGGTCGAACTGCCGTCGTGGGAGGGCGAATTGACCAGTGCCGCGCCGGGGCGGCCGTGCACCGGCGTCTGGACGGCGCTCCTCGGGACGGCTGTCGCGGCGCCGGCCCGGGGCCGGTATGTGGTGGTGGCCGACTACGACCGGGAACGCGACTTCCTGGCCTATTGCACGCTCGATGCGGGGGAGTTGGGGTCCGATGACGGTTCCGGCCGAGGTGCGTGAGCACTGGCGGGAGGCTCGGGTGAGCGCGCGGGCGGATGGCCTGGTGCCCGCGCTGACCCTCCTGGTCCGCGCCCTGTCCCCCGGCGCGTCGCCGCGCGGGCCGCGCGGGCACGCCGTACTGCCCAAGGAGCTCCTGGAGGAGTTCGCCGCGATGGAGGCGGAGGACGCCCGGCGCGAGCAGCAGGCCGAACAGGGCACGGGCGCAGGCGATGGCGCAGCCGGCGACGGGCACGAGCGTCGCCGGTTCAGTGAGTTCAGTGAGCTCAAGGAGTCCCGGGACGACGACGGTCCCGTGCCCGGGCTCGCCGTGCTGCGGCCCGGCGAGGGCGACGCGGGTGCCGTCGCCGGGTCCGTGTCACCGTCCGCGTCCCGCGACTGGAGCACCGGACTGGCCTGGCTGCGGCTCGGCGTGTCCGAGCGGCTGCGGGACGCCTCCATCGCGTATCTGGCGCTGCGCCAGGTCGAGGGGACCTCGCTGCTGATGCAGCAGATGGTCAAGGGCGCGCTCGCCGACGTACTCATCGAACACCTGGAGATCGAGGGCTTCCTCGACGACCTCGCCGACGGCATCGACCGCGTCGCCGTGCCGCTCGGCCCCCGCCCGCCGATCGACGAACGCGAACTTACCCGGCTGCAGGCGCAGATCACCCGGGCCGACCGGACGCTGCTGCGGCTGCTGGGCGCCCACGGCTTCACGGCGGAGGGCCCGGGCATGACCGCGCACGCCTCCGAACTCCTCGCAGACGTGTACTGCGGCGGCACGACGGAGGGGGACGCGTGATCACCCTGCCCGGCTCCCTCGCCACCACTCAGCAATACGTCCGTCGCTGGGCCGACGACCTGCGCGCGGGCGCCCTGGAACTCGACCGGGACCCCGACGCCATCCACCGCTACCTCGATCTTCCGGCCGTACGGTTCCTCGCCGGGCACGAGGTGCCGCCCGACTGGGACCGGGCCGGCCCGGAGGCGGGCAGCGGGCCCGCGCACGGCCTGGCCACCCTCGAACGGGTGCTGGTGAGCGAGGAGTTGGCGCGCGGCGACGCCGGCATGATGCTGGCCTCGCCCGGCGCGTCGATGTGCGGCGTGCTGCTGAGCGTCCTCGGCAGCCAGGAGCAGCGGGACTGGGTGTACGGCATTCTCGCCGAGCGGCCCCGCTGGACCTGCTTCGCCCTCACCGAGCCCGAACGCGGCTCCGCCATCGGGGAGATGACCTCCACGCTGACGCCGACCGGTGACGGCTCGTACGTCCTCGACGGGGAGAAGCGCTACGTCGGCAACGCGGCCCGCGCCGACGTGGGTGCCGTCTTCGCCCGGGTCGCCGGTACCGAGCGGCTCGGGGTGCTGGCCGTTCTGGTGGACACCTCCGACCCCGGGTTCCGTGCCGAGCCGCTGCCCACGGTCGGGCTGCGCGGCGTGCAGCTGACGCGGATCACGCTCGACTCCGTGCACGTGCCCGCGGAGCGGGTGCTCGGTGCGCATCTGCCGGCGACGCGCCGGGGCATGTGGAGCATCGTCGCCGTCTTCAACCAACTGCGCCCGAGCGTCGCCGCGATCGCCCTCGGGATCGCCCGGGCCGCCCATGAGTACGTCGCCGAGCACCGCGGGCGGCTGCGCGGAGCGGAGCGGGACCTGCACGAGGCGCTCGGCCAACGGATCGACGCGGCACGGCAGTTGACCTACCGCGCCGCCCTCGCCGTGGACGCGCGGCCGTCCGCCGGGCATCTCGCCTCGGCGGCCAAGGCCAGGGCCTGCGAGCTCGCGGAGGAGGTGACGCTCGCGGCACCGGGCTTCTTCGGGCCCGGCGCCCGGGTCGACCACCCCCTGCTGGACAAGCTCGCCCGGGACGCGCGCGGCGTGGAGTTCATGGAAGGGACACGCACCATCCAGAAACTCAACCTCTTCCAGGGGCTCCACACAGGAAAGGTGGGCCGGAACTGAACGGGACATTCCGCGAAGGCGGCATCGATCAGGTGGAGGTCTGGCACATTCCGCTTGACGGCCCCGACGGCGGCGGGGGCGGACCGGCCGGCGAGGAATACCCCGCGGTTTGGTCCGCGTGGGAAGACCTCCTCGACGACGACGAGAAGACGCGCGCCAGGATGGGAGTACGGCCCGGAATGCGGCGGCGCTTTGTGATCGCGCACGCCGCCGCCCGGATCGTCATCGGCGAGCGTCTCGGCCGTGCGCCGCAGGCGGTGCGATTCACCCGCGGCCGCTGGGGAAAGCCCCGCGTCGAGGACGCGGGGCAATTCCACTTCAGCCTCTCGCACTCGGGTGACATCGCCCTCGTCGCGCTGGCCGCCAGGCCGGTCGGGGTGGATGTCGAGCTGGCCCGCGCGGAACTGGACATCATGCGACTTTCCCGGCGTTACTTCCCAGGGAACGAGCGTGAGTTGGTCGAGCGGGAGGGCCCCGACGCCTTCGGCCGGCTGTGGACCAGAAAGGAGGCCTGCGTGAAGGCGGCGGGCGGCCGTCTCACCCAGGGAATGGCACTCGCCGTCGCCGACGCCGAGTGCCAGACTGTCGTGCGTGCTCTGCACGGTCCGCTTCCCGGGCCTTGGAGAGTTGCGGATCTGTCACTCCCCGAGAACTATTCGGGGGCCGTCGCGCTGTTGGGCGACGGCCCCTTTTGCGTGTCGCGGAAAATGTGGTATTCAATTCCGCCAGTGGAACCCGACGCCAAGGGGATCGGGCGAGGTGTCAAGTAGAAGAAACTCCCCCCCACACCGGCGTACTTGTACCCGTGATCGTGTGCCACGGCGTCACTAGATTTGAGTACGTCAGAGCGCACGGCAATACACCGGTCAAAACCCGGAAGTCAGGCCCGTGTCACGCGATTCCGGGCATTTTGTTTGAGGAGGGGAGAGTAATCGTGGGAGGCAGCAACCTGATCACCAGGACTGCTCGGTGGAGCGCCGTCCATCCCTGGTGGGCGATGACGCTCTGGGTGGTGTTCGTCCTGGGTGCGCTGGTGGTCGGAGGTGCGACCGGTACACGGGCGGCCACCAACTCGGACCTGTCCATAGGCCAGTCCGGCCGGTCGGCCGAGATCGCCAAGAGCGGCGGCCTGCAGGACCGTGCGGTGGAGAACATCCTGGTCACGCCCTACGAGGGCAAGCTCGACGCCGACCGGGCGCGAGCGGCCGCCGAGGACGCCGCTGCCGCCCTGAAGAGCGAGAAGGGCGTCGCCTCGGTCGGCGCCCCGGTGCCCGCGCCGGACGGCTCGGCCCTGCTGGTCCCCGTGACCCTCAAGGGCGACCCCGAGACGGCCGCCGACCGCGTCCAGCCGCTGCTCGACAAGGTGGCCGCGACCCAGCGCGCCCACCACGACGTACGCGTCGAACTCGTCGGCGCCGGCTCCATCAAGGCCGGCCTGAACGACCTGCTGGAGAAGGACCTCGGGCGGGCCACCGTGCTGAGCCTGCCCGTGACGCTGATCGTCATGGTCTTCGTCTTCGGCGCGATCGTCGCCGCGAGCGTCCCCGTCATCCTGGGCATCTCGTCGGTGCTCGCCGGACTCGGCCTGTGGGGCGTCGCCTCCCAGCTCGTCCCCGACCCGGGCCCGGTCACCCACATCATCGTGCTGATGGGCATGGCGATCGGCGTCGACTACTCGCTCTTCTACCTCAAACGACAACGCGAGGAACGGGCCCTGGGCGCCGACAACATCGACGCCATCGAGATCGCGGCGGCCACCTCCGGCCACTCCGTGCTCACCTCCGGACTGGTCGTCATGGTCTCCATGGGCGCGCTCTACCTCGCCGGGCACATCGCCTTCGAGTCGATGGCCACCGGGGCGGTCCTCGTCGTCGCGATCGCCATCCTCGCCTCGCTCACCGTGCTGCCGGCGATGCTCTCCAAGTTCGGCCGCTACCTCGACAAACCGCGGGTACCGCTGGTGTGGCGGCTCACCCAGAAGGGCGGCGTCAAGCCCCGCCTGTGGTCGGCGATGCTCAAGCCGTCGCTGCGCCACCCGGTCATCGCCCTCGTGCTGTCGGTCGGCGCGCTGCTCGCCCTCGCGGTGCCGGCCCTCGACCTCAGGCTCAAGGCGACCGGCATCGACGACCTGCCCAAGTCGATCCCCGCGATGCAGGCCAACGAGCGGCTGACCCGGTCCTTCCCGAGCCAGGCCGACACGCACATCATCGCCGTGAAGGTGCCCGCCGGGGAGGCGAAGCAGCTGCACTCCGCGGTGATCGAGCTGGTCGACCGGGCCGCGAAGGACAGCCTGTTCGTGCACACCCCGGCGCCCGAGATCCGTACCTCGAAGGACGGCACGGTCAGCACCATCGCCGTCGGCACACGCTTCAACAGCAGCTCCGACAAGGCGCGACAGTCCCTGACCGTGCTGCGCGAGGACATCGCGCCGGACACGGTCGGCACGGTGCGGGGCGCCGAGTTCGCGGTCGGCGGCAGCGATGTGGCGTACGACGTGGACTACCGCGCGAACGTGGTGGAGAAGATGCCGTGGGTGCTCGGGGTGGCGCTGCTGCTGACCTTCCTGGTCATGGCCATCGCCTTCCGGTCGATCACGCTCGCCCTGATCACCGTGGTCCTCAACGTGCTGTCCGCGGTCGCCTCGTTCGGCCTGCTCGCGCTGATCTTCCAGCGGACCTGGGCCGAGGGCATCCTCAACTTCGAGTCCACGGGCCGGGTGGTGGCCTGGCTGCCGCTGATGCTCTTCGTGATCCTGCTCGGACTGTCGATGGACTACCACGTCTTCGTCGTCAGCCGGATCAGGGAGGCGGCGCGTGGCGGGCTGTCCATCCGGGACGCCGTCGAGCAGGGCATCACGCGTACGGCGGGTGTCGTGACGAGCGCCGCGGTGGTCATGGTCTGCGTGTTCGCACTGCTCGCCTCGCTGAACTTCATCGAGATGAAGCAGATGGGCGTAGGCATGGCGTGCGCAGTGCTGCTGGACGCCACGCTCATCCGGATCGTCGTCCTGCCGGCCGTGGTCACCCTGCTGGGCTGGAAGACCTGGTGGCCCTCGCGGCTCGCGCACCAGGACGAGAGCAGGCCGGCGGTGATCCCGGCGTCGGTGGCGGAGCGCGCACCGGTGCTGTGACGGTGACACAGAACACAGCGGCCTGACGGCAGTTCGCAGGGGCCGCCGAGTATTGGCTTCCACGCGTGGCTGTGAGGATGGGGCTCGGCCCCTCCTCGCAGCCACGCTTTCGTGTGCGTGCCAGTTCCGTTCAGCATTCAACAGTGAGTTTCAGGTGTTCAACTTGTTAACCCTGTGGCCAAAGTTGTGGAAGTTGTAGACTCGCGGTGCGTTCGGCGAGGACGGGGACCGGCTGGCCTGTTTGGCTCAGCTCCGACTTTCTGCTAGGCGCACCACGGGGGAAGCAGGGCGATCAGGGGGAGTGACGCATGCACGGTGACGACGGCGCGCCGTCGGAGCGTTGGATGAAGGAGCTCACCCGTGTCGGCGCGTTGTCCGAACGGGAGATGCAGGTCTTTTCTCTGCTGGGTGCCGGGCATTCCAACCGCGGCATCGCGGCCCGGCTCCATGTCACGGAGCGCACCATAAAGGCGCATGTCGCGAGCATTCTGGCCAAACTGGAAGTGGAATCACGGCTTCAGGTGGGCCTCGTGGCCCAGGCGTACCAGCTCATGTACGAAGGTACAGTGCCGAATCGGCCGGGTGTGACCGATAATTGATCAAGTTCCAATTGACTCCCAGGTTTTCCCCTGTGTCAGGCCGGGCGGAAGAAGCGAGTCGCGGTTCCGCATGCCGGCTTGAGATCGCGAGATGGGAGCTCGCGGCTGCAATTCATAGGTAGGGACGGGGTTTTGGTGTACATCTCAATATTGGGTCCGATGCTCGTGGGTGACGGTGACAGAACCGTCGGCCTGCGGGCGAAGAAGATACGCGTCATGCTCACCATGCTGGCGTTGAATCCAGGTCAGGTTGTCGCTTTCGACGAGCTGATCGACGAACTGTGGGGCGAGGCACCGCTCAAGAACGCGCGGAACGCCCTGCAGGCGAATGTGAAGCGCATGCGCAAGTCCCTGGGTGAACTCGGGCTCGACAGCCCGGAGAAGCCGCTCATCCGCACCGTCGACAACGGCTACCTTCTGGAAGCCCCCGACGACGCGCTGGACGCCTATCGCTTCCTGCGTACGGCGGAGAAGGGGGCGAGCCTGGTCAGCCGGGAGCCGCAGGAGTCCATGGACCTGCTGCGCAAGTCCCTTTCCATGTGGCGGGGCCCTGCCCTGCTGGACGCGAGCGACGGTCCGCGGTGCCGAGCCGTGGCGCTCCGTCTCGACGAACAGCGCAAAACTGCGAGGGAAGACCTCATCGAAGCACAGCTCCAGGCCGGCGAAGCGGGGGTCGTCGTGGCTGAGCTGAAGCAGTTGCTCGCGCAGTATCCCGAACGGGAGCGGTTCAGCGAGCAGTTGATGATCGCGCTCTACCGGTGTGGACGCCAGTCCGAGGCCGTCGACATCTTCCACCGCACCCGCAAGTGGCTCGACCAGGAACTGGGGCTCAAGCCGAGCCGCCGACTGCACCACGTCTACCAGGCGATCCTGGTGCAGGACCCGTCGCTGTGCGACATGTGATCCTGCGGTAGCAGCAATGTCCCTCGTGTCGCCGGCAGTTCCGCACTTCGCGGAGCTGCCGGCGACACGGCGTTTTGGCCCCCTCGGGGCCCGCGAGCGGTAGCCCTCAGGCCTCGCCGAGCGCCGCGTTCGTGAGGGCGCCGATGTGCCGGGCGGCGTCGGCCGACAGCATCTCCTCGTGACCGCAGGGCACTTCGTGCACGGTCAGCGGGCCGTCCACATGCTCCAGCCAGCGCCGTGCGAGGTCGGCGGTCGGGGCCGGCCGGCCGTCGGCGGCGACGAACAGCGTCAGAGCGCCGGTGAAGCGGCCGGGCGTGAACTCCCGCGCGATGTCGGTGTGATGGCGCATCACACCCATGAGCGAGCGCAGCTCCTTCTCGCCGATCCCGGTGCCCGCCGCGTGGTGGTCCAGGAACGCGGTGCGGATCTCGTCGTCGGAGGGGTTCGGGTCCTCGGGGAACACGGGATAGACGTCGAGGGCCCCGAGGAACGCGACCTCCTCGCCCGCCGCCTGGAGCTGCACCGCCATCTCGTGGGCGACCAGTCCGCCGAAGGACCAGCCCAGCAGGTGGTACGGCCCGTGCGGCCGGACCTCGCGGACGCGCTCGACGTAGGTGGCCGCGAGCGCCCGTACGTCCCGTGGCCGGTCCCAGTCCCGCCCGTCCACCGCGATGCCGTCGGACTGCAGGGCGTACACGGGCCGCTCCGCGTCGAGGTGCGGGGCCAGCTCGGCGTACGGCAGCCCGAAGCCGACCCCGCCGTGCACGCAGAAGAGCGGGGCGGCCGTGCCGGTGGGCCGGATGGCGAGGACGGGGTGGAGGGGGACGTCACGGGTGACCGCGCCGGACGCCTCCTGGTCCTCGTCGGTGCGGGCCGCCGCCGCGAGGCCCGCCACCGTTCGGTGGGTGAAGACGTCGGCCAGCGAGAGCGTGAGCCCCGCCTTCGCGGCCCGCGCGACGATCCGCACCGAGCGCAGGCTGTCCCCGCCCAGCGCGAAGAAGTCCCCGTCGGCGTCGACCTCCTCGAGGCCGAGGATCTCGCAGAACACCTCGGCGAGCACCTCCTCGGCGGCGGTGCGCGGCGCCCGCCCAGGGGCCACGGCGCCGGCAGCTCCGGCCCCGGCTCCCGGCGCCGGAAGGGCGCGCGTGTCGAGCTTGCCGTTCGCCGTCAGGGGCAGCGCGGGCAGGGTCACCAGGGACGCGGGCACCATGTGCGCGGGCAGCGACTCCCCGACGTACGCACGCAGGACGGGTACGTCCACCGCGGCCACGCCCGACACCGGCACGACGTATCCGGTCAGCCGGCGCACGCCGGTGGGTGTGGCGGTGACGGTGACGGCGGCCTGGGCGATCACCGGATGGCGGGCCAGCGCGGCCTCGATCTCACCGGGTTCGATGCGGAAGCCGCGCAGCTTGATCTGGTGGTCGGCGCGGCCCACGTAGTCCAGGGCGCCGTCGGGCCGCCACCGCACGAGGTCGCCGGTGCGGTACATGCGCGTTCCGGCGGGCCCGTAGGGGTCCGCGACGAAGCGCTCGGCCGTGGTGACGGGCCGGCCCAGGTAGCCGTGGGCGAGACCGTCACCGGCGATGTGGAGCTCACCGGTGACGCCGACCGGCGCCGGGGCGAGGGCCGCGTCGAGGACGTAGACGCGGAAGTTGTCCAGGGGCCGCCCGATCGGCGGCTTGCCGCCCGGGGTCAGCGGTGCGCTCCAGGTGGAGCAGACCGAGGCCTCGGTCGGGCCGTAGGCGTTGCGCAGGACGCCGAGGCGTGAGAAGCGCTCGACCAGGGCGGGCGGGCATGCCTCGCCGCCCGTGAACAGGCTGAGATCTTCCGGTAGTTGGGCCTCTTCGGGGAACCCGGCGATGACGGTCGGCGGCAGGATGGCGTGGTTGACGCCGTGCGCGGCGACCAGATCGGCCAGCAGTTCGCCGGAGAGCCGGCTGTCGCCGGTGGCGAACACCAGCGTGCCGCCGGAGAACAGCGAGGCGCACAGCTCCCACACCGTGGCGTCGAAGCTGAACGAGGCGAACTGCAGGGCCCGCGTGCCCGGCCCCGCGCCCGCGTGCGTGCGCAGGTTGGCGACCAGGTTGGCGGCTCCCGCGTGCGGCACGGCCACGCCCTTGGGGCGGCCCGTCGAGCCCGAGGTGTAGATGACGTACGCCGTGTCGCGCGGGGTCAGCGGGCGCGTGCGGTCGGCGTCGGTGGGGTCGGTGGCGGTGCTCCCGCGCAGCTCGGCCAGGGTGGCGGGGGCGTCCAGCACGAGCGGGGCGGGGCCGCCGGGCCGCACCGGGAGGCGGTCGGCGACCTCTTCGGCGGTGAGGACCTCGGCGGGGGCCGCGTCGTCGAGCATGTACGCGATGCGCTCGGCGGGATAGTCCGGGTCGACCGGCAGATAGGCCGCACCCGTCTTGAGGACCGCCAGCAGGGCCACCACCGTACGGGCGGACCGGGGCAGTGCCAGCGCGACCACGTCACCCGGGCCGATGCCGCGCCCGAGGAGCAGATGAGCGAGGCGGTTGGCGTCGGCGTTGAGCTCCGCGTAGGTGAGGCGGGCGGGTTCGGCCGCGGCGGGGTCGGGGACGAGCAGGGCCGGATGGCCGGGGGAGTGCGCGGAGTGCGCCTCGAAGAGGGACGGGAGCGTGGCCGGGGGCTGGGGCCGCCGGTCGCCGTGCCAGGCCGTCAGCAGGGTGTGGCGCTCCTCGGGCGAGAGCAGGTCGAGGGCGCTGAGCGGGGCGTCGGGTGTGCGGGACGCGGAGTCGAGGAGGGTGGCCAGGGAGCGCGCGATGCGGTCCGCGGTCGCCTCGGTGAACAGGTCGGCGCTGTACTCCAGTTGGATGTCCAGGCCGCCCGGCCCGCCGTCCTCGGCCGTCCGCTCCGTCACCTGGAACGCCAGGTCGAACTTCGCGGTGGCCGTACCGACCGGCTCGACCGCCGCCGTCAGCCCCGGCAGCCCGGGCAGCGGATCCGTGCTGTTCTGGAACGCCAGCACCACCTGGAAGAGCGGCTGCCGCGCCATCGAGCGCACCGGGTTCAGCTCCTCCACCAGGTGCTCGAAGGGCAGTTCGGCATGGGCGTACGCCGTCAGGTCGCTCTCCCGCACCCGGGCGAGCAGCGCGCTGAACGCGGGGTCGCCCCCGGTGTCCGTGCGCAGTACCAGCGTGTTCACGAAGAAGCCGACCAGATCGCGGACCGCGTCGTCCGTGCGCCCCGCGACCGGACTGCCCAGCGGGATGTCGGTGCCCGCGCCGAGCCGGGTCAGCAGGGCGGCGAGCCCGGCCTGCACGGCCATGAAGAGGCTGGCACCGCCCCGCTGCGCGAGGTCCGCCAGCCGGGCGTGCGTCCCGGCGGGCACGGTGCGCACGACGGTTCCGCCGCGGTGGCCGGCGCGTGCGGGGCGCGGGAAGTCGGCGGGCAGCTCCAGTTCCTCCGGGATGCCCGCCAACGCCTCGCGCCAGTGGGCCAGTTCGGCCGCGGCCAGGCTGTCCGCGTCCGCCTTGGTGCCGAGCAGCCCGCGCTGCCAGCGGGCGTAGTCCGCGTACTGCACGGGCAGCGGCTCCCAGCGCGGCGGACCGCCCGCCCGCCGCGCCGCGTAGGCGGCCGACAGATCGCGGGCGAGGGGCTCCAGTGACCAGCCGTCGGCGGCGATGTGATGCAGCGTCAGCGTCAGTACGTGGCTGTCGACGCCCAGCGTGAACAGACGGGCGCGAAGCGGGACCTGGGCCGACAGGGCGAAGGAGTGGGCGGCCTCGGCGGCCAGCGCCTCGGCGAGTGCTTCGGCGCCGGAGCCCGGCAGCTGGACGAGCCGCAGCCGGGCGCCCGCCTCCGCGGCCTCCTCGGGGGAGAGGATCAGCTGCGAGGCAAGCCCGTCCGCCTCGGTGAACACGGTGCGCAGGCTCTCGTGCCGGGCGACCACGTCCGCCACCGCCGCCGTCATCGCCGCGGTGTCCAGCGGTCCGGTGAGGCGGACGGCCAGCGGGATGTTGTACGCGCCGGACGGGCCGTCCATGCGGTTCAGGAACCAGAGCCGCTCCTGCGCGTACGACAGCGGGGCGGACGCCGAGCGGTGCGCGGCGGCCCGCAGCGCCGGCCGGTGGCCGGTGGACTCGGCGGCCTTGGTGGCTTCGGTGTCGCCGGGGGCGGCGGGGTCGTCGGGCAGGGTGCGGGCCAGCGCCTCGGCCGTACGGGCGTCGAAGAGCGCGCGCACCGGGACGTCCGCGCCGAGGGCCGCGCGCAGCCGGTTGGCGACGCGCACCGCGGACAGGGAGTGACCACCCAGGGCGAAGAAGTCGTCGTCGGCGCCGACCCGTTCGAGCCCGAGGACCTCCGCGAAGACCGCGCACAGCAGCTCCTCGCGCGCACCCTCGGGCGCCCGGCCGGTGCCCGCCCGCTCGTCGGGCGGTGCGGGCAGCGCCTTGCGGTCGGTCTTGCCGTTGGGGGTCAGCGGCAGCGCGTCCAGGGGAACGTACACGGCAGGGACCATGTGGTTGGGCAA
The DNA here is from genome assembly GCF_052543295.1 of Streptomyces sp. SAS_270. Taxonomy (NCBI): domain Bacteria; kingdom Bacillati; phylum Actinomycetota; class Actinomycetes; order Kitasatosporales; family Streptomycetaceae; genus Streptomyces; species Streptomyces sp. SAS_270. Next base: position 145,101 of record NZ_JBMNDS010000006.1, on the reverse strand, counting down.
CACCGCGGACGCGCGCTCCCGTAGCTTGTCGCGGTTGGTCCCTGCCGGTACGACATAGGCGACCAGGCGGGCTTCCCCGTACTGGTCGGTGCGGGCCGTGACGACGGCCTGCTGTACGCCGGGCTGTGCCGCGAGCACGGACTCGATCTCGCCGAGCTCGATGCGGTAGCCGCGGATCTTGACCTGGTGGTCGCTGCGGCCCGCGTACTCCAGGGCCGAGCCGGCGCCGTCCCAGCGCACCACGTCACCGGTGCGGTACATGCGCGCCCCCGGCGTGGCGGGCGGCGCGAACGGGTCGGCGACGAAGCGCTCCGCGCTCAGCCCGGGCCGGTTCAGATAGCCGCGGGCGAGCCCGGTGCCCGCGATGTACAGCTCGCCGAAGGTGCCGTCGGGCACCGGGCGCAGGGCGCCGTCGAGGACGTACACGCGGGTGTTGGCGATCGGGCGGCCGATGGCGGGCGGGCCGGAAGCGCCGGACGCACCGGGCCCGTGCGGCTCCGACGGCGCCACCAGGGTCGCCGCCGTGGACCAGATCGTCGTCTCCGTGGGGCCGTACACATTGGTCACGGACGCGCAGTGCGCGGTGAGCGCCCGGGCGAGCGGCTCGGGCAGCGCCTCACCGCCCACCAGGGCGCGCAGGCCCGCGAGCCGAGGCGCGTGGTCGGCCGCGAGGGACTGCCACAGGCTGGGCGTGGCCTGCATCAGGGTCGCGTCGGAGGTCGTCACGGCGGCGGCGAGGGAGGCCGGGTCGCGCACCGTCTCCCGGTCGGCGACGAGGAGTTCGGCGCCGGCCGCGAGCGGCACGAACAGCTCCAGGTTGGCGATGTCGAAGCCGAACGTCGTGACCGCGAGGAACCGGTCCTCGGGCGTCACCTCGAAGCGCCGGCGCATGTCCTCGACCAGGTTGGCCAGCGCGCCGTGCGGTACGACGACGCCCTTGGGGCGGCCGGTCGAGCCGGAGGTGTAGATGACGTAGGCGGGGTGGTCGGCGTGCGGGGCGGGCGGTTCCTGGGCGGGGGCCGCGACCGGTTCGTCGGGGACGGAGTCCGGGTCGTCGAGGACCCAGAGGGGGCCGGTGGGAGCGTCGCCCTGGCCCCTCAGGAGGTCGCGGACCCGGCGATGGGTGAGCGTCACGACGGGGGCCGCGTCCGCCAGCATGTAGTGGAGTCGGTCGCCCGGGTAGTCGGGATCCAGGGGCAGGTAGGCGGCGCCGGACTTGAGGACGGCGAGGGCGGCGACGACCAGGTCGCAGGACCGGTCGAGCGCGAGGGCGACCACCCGCTCGGGGCCCGCACCGGCCGCGCGCAGCGCCCGCGCCAACCGGTCGGCCCGCGCGTGCAGTTCGCGATGGCTCAGGCGCTGCGCGCCGCAGGTGACGGCGGGCGCGTCCGGGGTGCGGTCGGCCCACTGGGCGAGGAGGGGGGCCAGCCAGTGCCCGGGGACGGCCGCGTCGGTGTCGTTGCGTGCGCCGACGATACGGGCCCGCTCGGCCGCGTCCAGGACGTCCAGCCGCCCGCAGGGCACGTCGGGCCGGGTGACGGCGGCCTCCAGGAGCCGCGCGAAGCGCAGCCCGATCCGGTGCGCCTCGCCGCGAGGTACGAGGACGGGGACATGGCTGACCGCCAGGCCCACCGGGGCGCCGGGGAAGACCGTGAGGGTGACCGGGTAGTGGGTCGCCGAGCGGATGTCGACGGCGGTGACCAGCGGGCCCGCAGCGGTGCCGGCGGCCTCCGCCTCCGCCTCCGGCGTGAGGGGCGTGCGGCCCATCGGGTAGTTCTGGAACATCAGCGCGGTGTCGAAGAGTTCCCCGCGCACGGAGGTCAGCTGCTGCACCTCCGCGAGGGTCAGGTGCTCGTGCGGCAGCAGTTCGGCCTGGCTGCTCTGCACGGCGGCGAAGAGTTCGGCCGGTGTGCGGGCCGGGTCCACGTGGACGCGTACGGGAAGGGTGTTGGCGAACAGGCCCACCATGTTCTCGACATCGGGGATCTGCGCCGGCCTGCCCGACGTCACGGCGCCGAACAGCACCGTGTCCTGGCCCGTCAGCCGCGACAGGAGCAGGGCCCAGCAGCCCTGCACCACCGCGTTGACGGTGAGCCCGCGGGAACGGGCGAACTCCGTGAGCGCGGCAGAGACTTCCGGGGTGAGGTCGAGGGGGACGGACTCGGGCAGCGCCTGGCGGGCATCGACGGGCGGGCCGCTCGCGGCATCTGCGCCGTGCTCCTCCGTGCTCGCCGCCGGCACCAGACGCGTCGGCTCCGTCACGCCCGCGAGGGCGCACCCCCATGCCTGCCGGGCCGCCTCCTTGTCCTGCGCGCCGAGCCAGGAGAGGTGGGCGTGGTACGGAGCGGCGGAGGGAGCCTGCGGCACCGAGGCGTCGGCCCCCGGCTTCAACGCCGTTGCCAGCGTCGCCAGTTCACGGGTGAGTGTCGCCATCGACCAGCCGTCCACCAGGATGTGGTGCACCGTCCACACCAGACGGCAGCGCCCGCCGCCCGCTCTGATCAGGGTGAAGCGGTGCAGAGGCGGCTTGGACAGGTCGAAGCGGCGCAGCCGGTCCTCCTCCGCCACCCGGTCCAGCTCGGCGGCGGTCGGCTGCCCCTCGCCGGGAGAGGCGGTCAAGTCGACGTCACGCCACGGCAGTTCGACGGTCTTGGGGATCACCTGGATCGCCTCGCCGCTTCTACGGTGGCGGAAGCAGGCCTTCAGGTTCGGGTGCCTGTCCAGCAGGGCGGCGGCCGCCGCGCGCAGGCCCATGGCGTCGGCGTCGGTCATTCCCTCGAAGTCGACCACCAGCTGGAGGGTGTAGACATCCGTGCCCTCGCGGTCGAACTCCGAAAGAAAGAGCAGCCCCTGTTGCAGCGGAGACAACGGAAGGACTTCACTGATAGCCGATGGCCGATTCAAAGCCGCGCCCCTCATGGAATAGCTGGACAGACGGAAACACAAACAATTTCCGATCGCGCTGACGCTAAACTGACCGACAACTGACACCCTGCTGACGCCTCGCCTGCCCGCGCCGCCTGCGACGGGCCGCCACCCTGCGTCAGCAGTCCGTCAGTCCCTCGTCAGCGCGCGAGGAGAGGCTTACCGGCGAGGCTAATTCGTTGCCGAAGGCCAGGAGTGCCCAGTGCCGGTTATATCCGCGTCGCATGAATTCGACGTCAGTGACCTCTTCGTGAATCTGCAGCCGTTCTTCGGACGCCGTCTCTTTCTGAAGGTCGAGGGATTCAACTTCGCCGGTTCCATCAAACTGAAGGCGGCCCGGGAGATGGTCGCCCAGGCGGAGGCCGCAGGCGCCCTCGGCCCCGGCTCGACGCTGGTGGAGTCCTCGTCCGGGAACATGGGCGTCGCCCTGAGCGTGCTCGCCGCGAGCAGGGGCTTCAAGTTCCTGTGCGTGACCGACTCCCGCTGCAACGCGGTGACCCGGCGCACCATGGAGTCCTTCGGCGCCGAGGTCCATGTCATCACCGAACCGCACGAGACCGAGGGCTTCCTCGGCGCGCGCATCCGCCATGTGAAGGCGCTGCTCGCCGCCGACGAGAAGAAGGTCTGGCTCAACCAGTACCTGAGCGCGGGCAACTGGATGGCGCACTACCGCACTACGGCGCCCGCCATCGCCCGGCAGTTCCCCGACCTGAACGTGCTGATCGTCGGCGCGGGCACCACGGGAACCCTGATGGGCTGCGCCCGCTACTTCCGCGAGCGGCGCCCGGGGGTGCGGATCGTCGCCGTGGACAGCGTCGGCTCCGTCACCTTCGGGGAGCCCCCGGCCACCCGGCACATCCCGGGCCTGGGCACCAGCGTGCGCCCCCCGCTCCTGGACGAGTCCCTCGTCGACGCCGTCGTCCACGTCCCGGAGGCGGACACCGTCCGTACCTGCCGTGAACTGGTCCGGCACGGATTCCTCTTCGGCGGCTCCACCGGAACCGTCGTGACCGGCGCGCTCGGCTGGCTCTCCGAGCAGTACGGCGACGGCGTCGGAGGCGTGAGCGACCAGGTGACCGCCGTGACCATCTCGCCGGACCTGGGCGAGCGCTACATGGAGACCGTCTACCACGACGAGTGGGTGCGCAACTCGGTCGGTTCCGAAGGTCTCGCGCAGGGCGTCGGAAGTGTGCGCGCGGGAGCCGAATTCGCCGCCGGCCTGGAAGCCGTATCCGGCTGACCGGCTGACCGACAGGTGAACGGCGAGCAAGTGGCAGGACAGCGTTGAAGGTTGATGGGGCGGGGCTGAGGCTGAGAATGACGGAGAGCGAAGAGATGACGACGACACACCGCGGCGCTGTTCTCCCGCTCACCGCGGCGCAGGCCGAAATCTGGTTCGACGAGCAGTTCGCCACCGGGCCGCTCGCCTACAACATGGCCGACTACATCGACCTGCGCGGTCCGCTCGACGCCGCGCTCCTCGCAAAGGCGCTGCACTGCCTGGGCCACGAGGCCGAGGGGCTGCGGGTGCAGTTCGTCGAGGAAGCGGGCGCCCCGGGCCAGATCGTTCGCCCGCTCGCCCAACTCCCGCTGAAGAGCCTCGACTTCAGCGCAGAGACCGAACCCCTCGCCGCCGCCGAGCGGTGGATGGGCGCCGACCACGCCGAGCCGCTGAAGATCACCGACTTCCCGCTGTTCCGGGGCGCGCTCATCAAGCTGGGCCCCGAGCACCACCTGCTCTACCTGTGCATGCACCACATCCTCGCCGACGGCTACAGCCGCGCACTCCTCTACCCGAAGCTCGCCGCGCTCTACACGGAACTCGCGCAGAACGAGGGCGAGTTGAGCGTCGAGGGTGACGTCATGCCGCCCTTCCACCGTCTCCTGGACGCCGAGCGCGCCTACCTGGACTCACCGCAGGTCGAGCGCGACCGTACGTACTGGACCAAGCGCCTCACCGCCGGCGACCGCGGCCCGGCGCCCGAACTCGTCTCGCTCTCCGCGCAGGAGCCCGCCCCCGGCCGCGACGCACTGCGCCACACCTCCCGCCTCTCCACCGAGGCCACCGACGCGCTGCGCGCCCTTGCCCGCGACGGCAAGGTCACCATGCCCGTCGTGATGGTCGCCGCCATGGCCGCCTACACCCAGCGCGTGACCGGCGCGGCCGAACCGCTGCTCACCCTGCCGGTCACCGGCCGTGTCGGCGCCGTCAGCCGTGAGATCCCGGGCATGCTCGCCAACTACCTGCCCCTCGCGGTACGGGTGCGCCCGGAGATGACCCGCGCCCAACTCCTGCGCCAGGCCTGGGTGGAGGTGTCGGGCGCCCTCAAGCACCAGCGTTACCGGGGCGACCGTGTCCGCCGCGACATCGGGCTGCGCACCGACGACCGTCGCGCCTTCGGGCCGTTCATCAACGTCCTCAACCAGGACCCCGAACTCGCCTTCGCCGGCGACTGCCGGGGCACCGTGGTCAACCTCTCCACCGGCATCGTCAACGACCTCATCATGACGGTCCTGAACGCGGCCGACGGCACGATGGAGATCCACCTCGACGGCAACCCCGAGCTGTACCGCTCCACCGAACTGGCCACGCACCTCGCCCGCTTCGAGGCCTTCCTCGCCGCCCTCGCCGAGCTGCCCGCGGACGAGCCCCTCGGCCGGGTCGGCCTGGGCGCGCCCGACGAGCCCCTCGGTCTGCTCGGCGCCTGGGACCGGGCCGCAGAACAGGACGCGTACGAAGGCCTCGTCGAGCGAGTGCGTGCCGTGGCCGCGCGCACGCCCGACGCGATCGCCGTGGCCGACGGCGCCGAGAGCGTCACCTACCGCGGTCTCCTGACGCGCGCCGCGGGCGTGGCCTCCCGGCTGACCGCGGCCGGGGTGAGCACCGGCTCGCTGGTCGCGATGCTGGCCGATCCCGGGGTGCCGTTCGTGGCGGGTGTGCTGGGTGTGCTGGGTGCGGGTGGCGCGTATCTGCCGCTGGATCCTGCTGCTCCGGCGGCTCGTAACGCCGCTCTTCTCGCGGACAGCGGTGCCCGCTTCCTCCTCGTCGGCGCCGGCTACGAGGAGCGGGCACGGACCCTGACGGACCTGCCCGTGCTGCCACTCGCCGCGCCCACCGATGCCGCCTGCACGACTGAACTCCCTTGTGTCGGGGGTGGGTTGGATCTGGCGTATGTGATGTTCACGTCGGGTTCGACGGGTCGCCCGAAGGGGGCGATGGTGCAGCGGTCGGGGATGGTCAACCACCTGTGGGCGAAGGTGGGGGATCTGGATCTGGTGGCGGGGGAGTCGGTGGTGGCGAACGCGCCGCTGACCTTCGATGTGTCGGTGTGGCAGATGCTGGCTCCGTTGTTGGTGGGGGGCCGGGTGCGGGTGTCGGGGGTGGAGCTGGCCGCCGATCCTTCGGGTCTGTTCGCCGTCGTGCGTGATGAGCGGGTGGCGGTGCTTGAGGTGGTGCCGTCGCTGCTGCGGGCGGCGCTGGATGCGTGGGATGTGGAGGGCGGGGCTCCCGAACTCCCGTCGCTGCGTTGGCTGATGGTGACTGGCGAGGCGCTGCCCGCCGATCTGTGCGAGCGCTGGCATGTCCGGTATTCGCATGTGCCGTTGATGAACGCCTACGGCCCGACGGAGTGCTCGGACGATGTGACGCACGCCGTCATCACGGCCGGTCAGCAGCTCGACGGTCGGGTGCCGATCGGTGGTGCGGTGCGCAACACCCGGCTGTATGTGCTGGGTGATGAGTTGCAGCCGGTGCCGGTCGGCGTGCCGGGTGAGCTGTACGTCGGTGGGGCCGGCGTCGGCCGCGGCTACCTCGACGATCCCGGCCGTACCGGAGGCACGTTCGTCGCCGACCCCTTCGGGCCCAGCGGCACCCGCATGTACCGGACCGGCGACCGTGTGATCCAACGCCCCGACGGGCAGCTGGAGTTCATCGAGCGGCGCGACCACCAGGTCAAGATCCGCGGGCGTCGCGTCGAGACCGGTGAGATCGAGGCCGTCATCCGGTCCCTGGACAGCGTGGTGGACGCCGCGGTCGCCGTACTTCCCGACGCCTCCGGCAACCCCCGGCTCGTCGGCTACCTGACCGGACCCGGTGTCGACGCCACGCAGGTCCGCGCCGAACTCGCCCAGCTGCTGCCCGCGTACATGATCCCCGCGTCCTGGCTGGTCCTGGACGCGATGCCGCTCACCCCGAACGGCAAGCTCGACCGCAAGGCGCTGCCCCGCCCCGCCGTCGCCGAGCAGGACACGACACGTGGCCCGCGCGACGAGCGCGAGCGCATCGTGTGCGGCATCTACGCCGACGTACTCGGCGTCTCCCGCGTCGGGATCGACGAGGACTTCTTCGCGCTCGGCGGCGACAGCATCCGCTCCATCCAGGTCGTCAGCCGCGCCCGCAAGGCCGGACTCGCCCTGACCACCCGCGACGTCTTCACCCACAAGACCGCCGCCGCCCTCGCCCGGGCAGCGGGCGCGGTCGACGCAGGCACCGCGAGCGGGCCCGCCGCGACCGCCGACGAGAGCGGGGTCGGCGTCTTGGAACTCACCCCGATCATGGGCCAGTTGCACGAGGACACGCGGACGCTCAGCGGCCCGGTGGTCAAGTACAGCCAGCACGTCGTCGTCCGCGTCCCCGCCGGCCTCGACGCGGACCGCCTCGACACCGCCCTGCACGCCCTGGTCGACCACCACGACGCCCTGCGCACCCGCGCCACCGAACCGGCCCCCGGCCTCTGGCAGCTGGAGGTCCTCGCGCCGGGCGCGCTGTCCGGCGTACGGCTGGTCTCCACCGTCGACGCGAGCGGCACGACCGGCTCGGACCCCCACGACATCCTGGGGTTCGCCGAGCGGCAGGCCTCGGCGGCCCGCGCGCGCCTCGATCCCTCCACCGCCGTCATGGTGCAGGCCGTACTGATCGACGCCGGTCCGGGCGCCTCCTGCGGATGGCTGGTGATCTGCGCCCACCACCTCGTCGTCGACGGCGTGTCCTGGCGCATCCTGCTGCCCGACCTGTCGGCCGCCTGCGAGGAACTCGCCGCCGGCCGCAGCCCGGCCCCCGACCCCGTCGGCACCTCGTACCGCAGCTGGTCGCGCCTGCTCACCGAACAGGCCCGCACGCAGGTACGCGGCCCCGAACTCGCCCTGTGGCAGGACATCCTGGACGGCCCCGACCCGCTGGTCGGAACCCGCAGGCTCGACCCCGCCAAGGACGTCTACGGCACCCAGCGCACCCTGCGCCTCGAACTCGGCCCCGACATCACCGGGCCGCTGCTCACCGAGGTTCCCGCGGCCTTCCACGCCGAGATCAACGACGTCCTGCTGACCGGACTCGCCCTCGCCGTCGCGGACTGGCGCAGGCGGCACGGCCACGCCCACTACGGGCAGACCCTGATCGAGCTGGAGGGCCACGGCCGCGAGCAGCTCAGCGACACCCTCGACCTGTCGCGTACCGTCGGCTGGTTCACCAGCGCCTTCCCGGTCCGCCTCGACCCCGGCACCCTCGACTGGGACGAGGTGTGGGCGGGCGGCCCCGCCCTGGCCACGGCCCTGAAGAAGGTCAAGGAGCAACTGCGCGCCCTGCCCGACCGGGGTGTCGGCCACGGCCTGCTGCGCTACCTCAACCCGCACGCCGCCCGCGCCCTCGCCGGATATCACCGGCCGCAGATCGGCTTCAACTACATGGGCCGCTTCGACGCCCGCGAGACCGGGCTGTGGGAGCCCGCGGGCGGCGACGGCGTCGTCGGCACCGGCGCCCACCCCGGCATGCCGCTGCCGCACGTCCTCGACGTCACCCCCGCGACCGAGGACCGCCACGACGGACCGCATCTGATCGCCAACTGGAGCTGGGCCGGGCAGTCCGTCGCCGAGGAGGACGCGCGGGACATCGCGGACACCTGGTTCCGCGCCCTGGAGCTGCTGTCCCGGCACGGCGCCGGACCGGCCGCCGGCGGCCTCACCCCCTCCGACCTGCCGCTGGTGGACCTGGCACAGGACGAGATCGAGGAGTACGAGGCCGAACTCGCCGAGGCGGGCACGACCCTCGCCGACGTCCTGCCCCTCACACCCCTCCAGCAGGGCATGCTCTTCCACGCGGACTACGACACCGTCGCGGGCGAGCAGGGTGACGACGACGCCGACGCCGTGGAGGCCCTGGACGTCTACACCCTGCAGATCGTCGCCGACATCGAGGGCGACCTCGACCCGGCCGTACTGCGCGCCGCCGGGCAGGCCCTCCTCGACCGGCACCCGAACCTGCGCGCCTCCTTCCGGGCCCGCGCGACCGGCGACCCGGTGCAGATCATTCCGGACAGCGCCCGGCTGCCCTGGCGGGAAGCCGACCTGAGCGACCTGCCCGAGCCCGCGCGCACCGCCGAACTCGACCGGATCACCGAGGCCGAGCGCACCCGCCGCTTCGACCTCGCGCACCCGCCCCTGCTGCGCTTCACGCTCGTCACCCACGGCGAGGGACAGCACCGCTTCATCTGGACCAGCCACCACATCCTCGTCGACGGCTGGTCGATGCCCCTGCTCGTCCAGGAACTGTTCGCCCTGTGCGCACCCGGCGCGGACGTCACCCTCCTGCCCGACCCGGCGCCGTACCGCGACTACCTCGCCTGGCTGACCGCACAGGACCGCGACGCGGCCCGGGAAGCCTGGCGCGACGTCCTCGCCGACGTGACCGAGCCGACCCTGCTCACCCCGGCCGACCCCGACCGTGTCCCGGCGCTGCCCGACTCCGTACGCGCCGAGGTGCCCCGCGAGCTGACCGCCGCCCTGTCCACCTGGGCGCGCGGGCAGGGCCTGACCCTCAACTCCGTGGTGCAGGGCTGCTGGGCGCTGCTGCTCGGCAGGCTCACCGGCCGCCAGGACGTCGTCTTCGGCGCCGTCACCTCCGGCCGGCCCGCCGAGGTCCCCGACGTCGAGTCGATGATCGGCATGTTCCTCACCACCGTGCCGGTCCGCGCCCGACTGCACCCCAGCGCCACCCTCACCGAACTGCTGCACGCCCTCCAGGACCAGCAGACCGCGCTGCTGCCGCACGAGCACCTCGGCCTCACCGAGATCCACAAGGCCGCCGGGCTCTCCGGCGAGGTCTTCGACACCGTGGTCCTCTTCGAGAACTTCCCCCTCGGCGAGAGCGGCGTGGACACCGGCAGCACCGCAGGCGGCCCCCGCGTGGTGCGCGCCGAGGCCCGCGACGCCCGCCACCACCCGCTGAGCATGGCCGTCTTCCCCGGCGACACCCTGAGCCTGCGCCTGGACTACGCGCCGGACCTGTTCACTCGCGACGGCGTCGAACGCGTCGCCGTCGTCTTCGAGCACCTGCTGCGGACCGTCGCCGAACAGCCCGACCTGCCCCTCGCCCGGATCGACGTGACCGCCCCGGCCGGCCTGGCCGGACCCGGCACCCCCGGTGAACTCGGCGGGCTCCTCGGCACCTGGGACCCCTCGATCGCCGAGGAGAGCCTCGGCGTCGTGGAGCGCGTGCGCGCGGTGGCCGCGCGCGTCCCCGGCGAGATCGCCGTCACGGACGCCGCGGGATCCGTCACCTACCAGGAACTGGTCGAGGCGGCCGGCGGACTGTCCGCCGGACTCACCGCGGCCGGGGCGAGCACCGGCTCGCTGGTCGCGATGCTGGCCGATCCCGGGGTGCCGTTCGTGGCGGGTGTGCTGGGTGTGCTGGGTGCGGGTGGCGCGTATCTGCCGCTGGATCCTGCTGCTCCGGCGGCTCGTAACGCCGCTCTTCTCGCGGACAGCGGTGCCCGCTTCCTCCTCGTCGGCGCCGGGCACGAGGCCCGGGCCGAGGAGCTCACCACCGCCCGGATCACCGCCCTCGCCCTGGAGGACGGACTCACCGCACGCGCCCTGCCCGACTGCATCGGGGGTGGGTTGGATCTGGCGTATGTGATGTTCACGTCGGGTTCGACGGGTCGCCCGAAGGGGGCGATGGTGCAGCGGTCGGGGATGGTCAATCACCTGTGGGCGAAGGTGGGGGATCTGGATCTGGTGGCGGGGGAGTCGGTGGTGGCGAACGCGCCGCTGACTTTTGATGTGTCGGTGTGGCAGATGCTGGCTCCGTTGTTGGTGGGCGGCCGGGTGCGGGTGTCGGGGGTGGAGCTGGCCGCCGATCCTTCGGGTCTGTTCGCCGTCGTGCGTGATGAGCGGGTGGCGGTGCTTGAGGTGGTGCCGTCGCTGCTGCGGGCGGCGCTGGATGCGTGGGATGTGGAGGGCGGTGCTCCCGAACTGCCGTCGCTGCGCTGGCTGATGGTGACCGGCGAGGCGCTGCCCGCCGATCTGTGCGAGCGCTGGCACGCCCGCTACCCGAGCATCCCTTTGATGAACGCGTACGGGCCGACGGAGTGCTCGGACGACGTCACCCACGCGGTGATCAGCGCCGGGGAGCCGCTGGACGGTCGGGTGCCGATCGGTGGTGCGGTGCGCAACACCCGGCTGTATGTGCTGGGTGACGAGTTGCAGCCGGTGCCGGTCGGCGTGCCGGGTGAGCTGTACGTCGGTGGGGCCGGCGTCGGCCGCGGCTATCTCGACGACCCGGCCAGGACGGCGGGGACGTTCATGGCCGACCCGTTCGCCGGCGCGGGAACGCGGATGTACCGGACCGGTGACCGCGTGGTCCAACGCCCCGACGGGCAGCTGGAGTTCATCGAGCGGCGCGACCACCAGGTCAAGATCCGCGGCCGCCGCGTGGAGCTCGGCGAGATCGAGGCCGTCATCCGTACCCTCGACGCCATCGCCGACGCGGCCGTCGCCGTCGTTCCCGACGCCTCCGGCAACCCCCGGCTCGTCGGCTACCTCACCGGTACGGGCACCGCGGCACCCGACCCCGACCGTGTGCACCAGGACCTGGCCCGGCTGCTGCCGGCGTACATGATCCCCGCGTCCTGGCTGGTCCTGGACGCGATGCCGCTCACCCCGAACGGCAAGCTCGACCGGAAGGCACTGCCCCGCCCCGACCACACGGACGAGACGCAGAAGCGCGGCCCGCGTGACGAACGCGAGCGCGTCCTGTGCGAGATCCTCGGCGACGTACTCGGCGTCCTGCAGGTCGGCATCGACGAGGACTTCTTCGCGCTCGGCGGCGACAGCATCCGCTCCATCCAGGTCGTCAGCCGCGCCCGCAAGGCCGGACTCGCCCTGACCACCCGCGACGTCTTCACCCACAAGACCGCCGCCGCCCTCGCCCGCGCCGCCGCCGAGCAGGAGCAGAACGGGCCCGGCGCACCCGCCGCGGAGCCGGAGAGCAGCCTGATCACCCTCTCCGACGACGAACTCGCCGATCTGGAACTCGAGTTGAGTGAGGAGCTGTCGTGACCGTGACCAACACCGGGTCGAAGATCAGCGAGGTGCTGCCGCTCTCGCCGCTGCAGCAGGGGCTGCTCTTCCTCTCCTCCTACGATCACGCGGCACCCGACCTCTACACCCTCCAGTTCGACGCGGACATCGAGGTCGCCGACGCGGACGGCGGCACGGAGACCGAGGCCCGCCTGCGCGCCGCCTCCGCCGCCCTGCTGCGCCGGCACCCCAACCTCCGCGCCTGCTTCCGCAACCGGAAGAACGGTGAGCCCGTCCAGATCGTCCTCAAGGAGGAAGAGGTCGAGCCGGACTGGCAGGTCCGGGATCTGACACACCTGCCCGTCGCCGCGCGGGACACCGAGGCCGAGCGGATCGCACGCGAGGACCGGCTGCGCCGCTTCGACCCGGCGCGCCCGCCGCTGATGCGGTTCACCCTGATCCGGCTCGGCGAACGACGCCACCGGCTGCTGTGGTCCGTGCACCACATCCTCATGGACGGCTGGTCCTTCCCGCTCGCGGTACGGGAGTTGATGCTTCTCGGCGACGGGGAGCGCGGCCGCGCCGAGCTGTCCCCGCCCGCGCCCTACCGCTCCTTCCTCACCTGGCTGAAGGGCCGCGACCGTACGGCGGCACGGACGGCCTGGGCGGAGCTGCTCGACGGCCTGGACGGCCCCGTACGCCTGCTGCCCGCCGCCCGTACCGAGGGCGATGCGCAGCAGCCCGAACTGCCCACCGGCATCGGTGACTTCCTCTCCGCCGAGCGCACCGCCGCCCTCGCGGCCTGGGCGCGCGGGCAGGGCCTGACGCTCAACTCCGTGGTGCAGGGCTGCTGGGCGCTGCTGATGGGGCGGCTCACCGGCCGCGAGGACGTCGTCTTCGGCTCCGTGACCTCCGGCCGCCCCGCCGAGGTGCCCGACGTCGAGTCGATGATCGGGCTGTTCGCCAACACGCTGCCCGTGCGCGCCGACGTCCGCCCCGGCCTGCGCGCGAGCGACCTGTTCCGGGCACTGGCAGGGCAGCAGATCGCGCTGATGCCGTACGAGCATCTGCCGCTCGCCGAGGTGCAGGCCGCCTCCGGGATCCAGGGCGAACTCTTCGACACCGTGCTCGCGTTCCAGAGCTATCCGCTCGACGAGGAGGGCCTGCGCCGCGAGTCGGGCGGCGCCGTGAGCGCGGCCCGGGTGCACTCGGCCACGCACTACCCGCTGAGCCTGACCGTGTTCCCCGGCGAGCGCCTTGAACTGCAACTCGCCTACAAAGCCTCTGTGTTGGAACAGGACGGGGAGAGCCGCCCGGAGCGCGCCCGGCGCATTCTCGACCGCCTCGTCCGCATTCTCGGCGACGTCGCCGACGACCCCGACGTGCTGCTCGCCCGCCTGGGCGCGCCGGACCCCGCCGAACAGCGGCGCATCCTCACCGAGTGGAGCGGCGGCGCCGCCGGCACCCCGGACGAGACCCGGCGCCGTACGACCATCCCCGCGCTCTTCGCCGAACAGGCCGACCGCACGCCCGACGCGGTCGCCGTCACCGTGCCCGAGGGGGCCGGCTCCGCCTGTCTGACCTACGGCGAGCTGGAGACCCGCGCCAACCGGCTCGCGCACCTCATCGCCGCTCGCGGCGCCGGACCCGGGACGTTCGTGGCGCTCGCGCTGCCGCGCGGCACGGACCTGATCGTCGCCGTCCTCGCCGTCCTCAAGGCAGGCGCCGCCTACCTGCCCCTGGAGCCCGGCCACCCCGCCGAACGCCTCGCCCACACCCTGCGCGACGCCCGCCCCGCACTCCTGCTGACCAGCGCCGAAGCCAGGCTGCCCGCACTGCCGGAGGTGCCCGACGTCGAGCGCGTCGACCTCGGCGCCGACACGACACGGGCCGCGCTCGCCGCCTGCCCGGCCACCGACCCGGGCACCGGCGCCGCCGCCGACCCCGAACACCCGGCGTACGTCATCTACACCTCCGGATCCACCGGCCGCCCCAAGGGCGTGGTGGTGCCGCACCAGAACGTGGTCCGGCTGCTGGACGCCACCGACCCGTGGTTCGGCTTCGGGCCGGACGACGTGTGGACCCTCTTCCACTCCATCGCCTTCGACTTCACGGTGTGGGAGCTGTGGGGCGCGCTGCTGCGCGGCGGCCGGCTGGTCGTCGTGCCCTACGACGTCTCCCGCTCGCCCGACGCCTTCCTTGACCTGCTCGCCGAGGAACGCGTCACCGTCCTCAACCAGACGCCGTCCGCCTTCTACCAGCTGATGCGCGCCGACGCCGACCGGCCCCGCGAGCTCGCCCTGCGCCGCGTGGTGTTCGGCGGCGAGGCGCTCGACATCGGTCGCCTCGCCGACTGGTACCAGCGGCACGGCGACGCCGACGGGCCGCTCCTGGTCAACATGTACGGGATCACCGAGACGACCGTGCACGTCTCCTACCAGGAACTCGACGCAGCCACAGCCGCCGCCGGCGGCGGCAGCGTGATCGGGCGCGGCATCCCCGACCTGCGGGTGTACGTGCTCGACGGCGCCCTGCAGCCCGTCCCGGCGGGCGTACCCGGCGAGCTGTACGTCGCCGGGCCGGGCCTGGCACGCGGCTACCTTGGACGCCCCGACCTGACCTCGGCACGCTTCGTCGCCTGCCCGTTCGGTCCCGCGGGCGCCCGCATGTACCGCACCGGCGACCTGGGGCAGTGGCGCACCGACGGCACCCTCGAATACCTCGGGCGCGCCGACGAACAGGTCCAACTGCGCGGATTCCGCATCGAGTTGGGTGAGATCGCGACCGTCCTCGGGCAGCACCCTCGGGTCGCCGAGGCCGCCGTTCTCGCCCGCGAGGACCGGCCGGGCGACCAGCGCCTGGTCGCGTACGTCGTGACGGCCGACGAACCGAGGACGGATGAACTCACCGCGGAACTGCGGGCGTTCGCCGGTGAGCGGCTGCCCGACTACATGGTCCCGGCCGCCGTCGTCCGGCTGCCCGCGCTGCCGCTGACCGCCAACGGCAAGCTCGACCGCCGCGCGCTGCCCGCCCCCGAGTACGCCACCTCGGCGCGCGCCCCGCGCACCCGTGAGGAAGAGGTGCTCTGCGGCGTCTTCGCCGAGGTCCTCGGCCTCGAACGCGTCGGCGTGGACGACGACTTCTTCGCCCTCGGCGGCCACTCGCTGCTCGCCACCCGCATCGTCAACCGGGTCCGCGCCGAACTCGGCGCCGAACTGCGCCTGCGTGACCTGTTCGAGGCCCCCACCGTCGCGGGACTCGCCACCCGGCTGCCCGCCGCCGAGCCCGGCAGGGCCCCCCTCGTCGCGGGACCGCGCCCGGCCTCCCTTCCGCTGTCGTACGCGCAGCAGCGCCTCTGGTTCGTCGAACGGCTCGGCGCGCCCGGCGGGCTCTACAACATCCCGCTGGCCGTGCGGCTGTCCGGCCCCCTGGACAGGCCCGCGCTCGAAGCCGCCCTCCAGGACGTCGTGGCCCGCCACGAGGCCCTGCGGACGGTGTTCCCGGCGCGCGCCCTCTTCGCCGATGACCCCACCGAAGCCACCGGCGCCGGGGCCTCCCCCGCTTCCGGCGCCGGTTTCGACGGCGGCGTCGGCCCGGCCGAGCAGCGGGTGCTCGCGCCGGCCGACGCCCCCGTGCCCCTGCCGGTGAGCGAGACGACCGAGGCGGGCCTGCCCGCGGCGCTGGCGGGCGAGGCGGCACACGGCTTCGACCTGGAGACATCCGTCCCGCTGCGGGCCCGGCTGTTCGCGCTCGGCCCCGACGAGCACGTGCTGCTGCTCGTCGTCCACCACATCGCCGCCGACGGCTGGTCGCTCGCCCCGCTCACCCGCGACCTGACCGAGGCCTACGAGGCACGGCGCACCGGCCGCGCACCCGCCCTGCCCCCGCTTCCCGTGCAGTACGCCGACTACGCCCTGTGGCAGCGGCACGTGCTCGGCGAGGAGAACGACCCCGACAGTGAGCTCTCCCGCCAACTCGCCTACTGGACCGGCGTGTTGGAGGGGCTGCCGGAAGAGCTCGCGCTGCCCTTCGACTTCGTCCGGGGCGCCCGGGCCAGCCACCGGGGCGGCGCCGTACGGGCCACCGTCCCGGACGCGCTCGGCCGTGCGCTCAGGCAGACGGCGGCACGCTGGGGCGTCAGCGTGTTCATGCTGCTGCAGTCCGGACTCGCGGCGCTGCTCACCCGGCTCGGCGCGGGCACCGACATCCCGCTCGGCAGCCCCGTCGCGGGCCGCACCGACGAACGCCTCGACGACCTCGTCGGCATGTTCGTGAACACGCTCGTCCTGCGCACCGACACCTCCGGCGACCCCGGCCTGCGCGCCCTGGCCGAACGCGTCAAGGACCACGACCTCGCGGCCTACCGCCACCAGGACGTGCCCTTCGAGAAGCTCGTCGAGGCCCTCAACCCGGAACGCTCGATGTCCCGACACCCCTTGTTCCAGGTGATGCTGGGCTTCCAGCAGACAGCCGGCGCGCAGGGTGCGGACGCCAGGGCCGCCGGCCCGGGCATCTCCGTCTCCCCCGAGCGGGTGCCCGAGGGCACCGCCAAGTGGGACCTGTTCTTCCAGGTCGTCGAGGAGACGGAAGCGGTGGCCGGCCAAGAGGCGGGCGAACCGCGGCTCTCGCTCACCGTGGAGTACAGCACCGACCTCTTCGAGGCCGCGACCGCCCGCCGGGTCACCGACGCCTACCTGCGGCTGCTGACCGCCGCGCTCGCCGAGCCCGACCGGCCGCTGTCGCGCCTGGACATCCTCGACCCCGCCGAGCGCACCGAGCTCCTGGCCCGCGGTACCCACCGCCTCGGCACGCCCGGCACCACGATCACCGACCTGGTGGCCCGGCACATCACCGCCACCCCCGACGCCGTGGCCCTCGTCCACACCGAGCCCGGCGCCCCCGACCGGCTCGTCACCACGACCTATGCCGAACTGGACGCCGCAGCCAACCGGTTGACCCGCTTCCTCACCGACCGGGGCGTCGGCCGAGGTGACTTCGTGGCCCTCCGTCTGGAGCGTGGCCCCGCCGTGGTGACCGCCCTGCTGGCGATCGCCAGGACCGGCGCCGCCTATCTGCCCGTCGACCCCTCCTACCCGCGCGAGCGGGTCCGCGACATGCTCGCGGACAGCGGCGCCCGCCTGCTGCTGACCCAGGAGTCCCTCGCCGGCGGCCTCACGGACCTGGGCGCGGACATCGCCCGTGTCGTCCTCGACGCGCCCGGCACCCGCTCCGCGCTCGCCGCGCTGCCCGCCGGCCCGCCGCCCGCCGTGCACATCGACCCCGACGACCTGCTGTACGTCATCTACACCTCGGGCTCCACCGGCAGGCCCAAGGGCGTCGCCGTCTCGCACCGCGCCGCCGTACGCCTGGTGCACGGACTGCCGGGCCTGCAACTCGGCCGGGACGACACCTTCCTGTACTTCGCGCCCGTCGCCTTCGACGCCTCCACCTTCGAGATCTGGGGGCCGCTCACTCACGGAGCGCGCCTGGCGGTCACTCCGCCCGGGCCCGCCGACCCCGAGGCCCTGGAGGCGTTCCTCGGCCGGGCGGAGGTGACGGTCGCGTTCCTCACCACACAGTTCGTCAACACCGTCGCCGACACCCGGCCCGGCGCCCTCGCCCCGCTGCGGACCCTGCTCACCGGCGGCGAGGCGCACTCCGGCGAGCACCTGCGACGGCTGCGGGCCGCGCTGCCCGGCACCCGTGTGTTCAACGTGTACGGGCCGACGGAGACCACCACCTTCGCCACCCTCCAGGACACCGCCGAGACCGGCGAGTCGGGAGTCTCCGTTCCCATCGGGCTGCCCATCGGGGACACCTGCGCCTACGTCCTCGACGAGGCACTGCGGCCCGTCCCGCGCGGTGTGGTCGGCGAGCTGTACCTCGCAGGCGAGGGCCTGGCCCGCGGCTACCTCGGCCGGCCCGCGCTGAGCGCCGAGCGGTTCGTCGCCAGTCCCTTCGGGCCGGCGGGCGCCCGGATGTACCGGACGGGCGACCTGGTCCGCTGGGACGCGCACGGACGCATCGACTACGTCGCCCGCGCCGACCAGCAGGTGAAGATCCGCGGCTACCGCATCGAACTCGGCGAGATCGAACGCGTCCTGGCCGCCCACCCGGCCGTCGCCCGCGCCGCCGTCCTGGCCCCCGCCGCACCCGGCGGCGGCCCCCGAAGCCTGGTCGCCTACGTCGTGCCCGCACCCGGCGCCGCCGCCCCCGAACCGGCCGCCCTGCAACGCCACCTGGCGCTCTCGCTGCCCGACTACATGGTGCCCGCCGGCTACGTCCCGCTGCCCGAACTGCCGCTCAACGCCAACGGCAAGCTCGATGTGAAGGCCCTGCCGCCCGCGCCCGACCGTCCCACGAAGGCGCCCGGCACCCACGCCTCGCGCCCGCCCCGCACCGACCGGGAGGAGCTGCTGTGCGCGGCCGTCCAAGAGGTCCTCGGCATCGGCCGAGTCGGCCCGGACGACGGGTTCTTCGACCTCGGGGGTGACAGCCTGAAGGCCATCCGGCTGGTCAACACCGCCGCCCGCGCCGGGCTGCGGATCAGCCTCGCCGCGGTCTTCGAGCACCGCACCCTGGACGCCCTCGCCGCGAGCGCGGACACGGCGGGCGAGGGACTCGACCTGCTCGGGCCCGTCCTGCCGATCCGCACCGCCGGCGGCAGGCCCCCGCTGTTCTGCGTGCACGGCGGCCTCGGCTTCGGTATCCCCTTCGCCGCGCTCGCCGAGCACCTGGACGCAGAACAGCCCGTCCACGCCCTCCAGGCACGCGGCCTCGGCGCCGCGGACCCGCTGCCCCGCGACCTGCGCGAGGTCGCCGACGACTACCTGGACCGGATCAGAAGCATCCAGCCCGAGGGCCCCTACCACCTGCTCGGCTGGTCCTACGGCGGTGTCGTCGCCCACGAGATGGCCGTACGGCTGCGCGAGGCGGGCGAGGAGGTGGCGTACCTGGCGAACCTGGACGCCTACCCCGACGACGCGGACGGCGTCCGCCCGGCCGACGAGGAGTTCCTCGCCGAGTTCCTCGCGGAGGCAGGCGTCGACGCGGCCGGGCTCGGGCAGCTCACCCCGGAGGCCGTCGCCGCACACCTCGCCCGCTCCGGCGGACCGCTGGCCGCCCTCGAACAGGCCACCCTGGAGCGGCTGTTGAAGGTCATGCGCAACAACCTGGAACTGTTCCAGCGCTTCACCCCGGGACGCTTCGACGGCTGCGCCATGACGCTGTTCCTCGCGACCGGCGACAGCGCCGCGGACCGCCTCACCCCCGACGAGCGCGCCCTGAAGGCCAAGAGCTGGGAGCCGCACCTCGGAGCCGGCCTCGACCGGCACGACGTGGACTGCGGCCACCAGCAGATGCTGCGCCCGGACCCGGCGGGAGTCATCGCACGCACCGTCGAGCGCGATCTCGCCGCCCTGGCCGCGGCCCGGCGGACGCCGCCGCCCCCACTCACCTGACCCGACACCGACCCGCACACCTCTGCGCGTACGCGTTCCACGCACGTATCCGCACCACGACCCGAGATCTGGAGAACCGTCATGGCCAACCCCTTTGACAGCGAAGACGGCACGTTCCTCGTCCTCGTCAACGACGAGGGGCAGCACTCCCTGTGGCCGTCCTTCGCCGCCGTGCCCGACGGCTGGCAGGTGAAGCTCGAAGCGAGCGACCGCGCCACCGCCGTCGCGTACGTCGAGAGCAACTGGACGGACATGCGCCCGCTCAGCCTTCAGCGTCAGGCGGGATGAGCGTGTCCTCGTCCGACATCGCGATCCTCGCCGAGGGGCTGCAGAAGAAGTACCGCACCCACACGGCCCTGCACGGCATCGACCTGTCGGTGCCCGCCGGCACTGTCCTCGGCGTGCTCGGCCCCAACGGCGCCGGCAAGACCACCACCGTCCGCGTCCTGGCCACCCTCGTCGACCCGTCCGGCGGCCGGGCCACCGTCGCCGGGCACGACGTGGTGCGCCAGAGCAAGGAGGTACGGCGGCGCATCGGCCTCGCCGGGCAGTACGCGGCCGTCGACGAACTCCTCACCGGCCGCGAGAACATGGTCCTGCTCGCCAAGCTGCTGCGGTTCGGGCGGCGCGGAGCGGCCCGCCGCGCCGCCGAACTGCTCGACCGGTTCGAGCTCACCGAGGCCGCCGACCGGCCCGTGGGCACCTACTCGGGCGGTATGCGCCGCCGCCTCGACCTCGCCACCTGCGTCATCGGTGAACCCGAGGTGCTCTTCCTCGACGAGCCCACCACGGGCCTCGACCCCACCAGCAGGGCCGTCCTGTGGGACGTGGTGCGCGCCCTGGTCGCCGACGGCGTGACCATCCTCCTCACCACCCAGTACCTGGAGGAGGCCGACGAACTCGCCGACCGCATCGCCGTGATCGACGCCGGTCGCGTCATCGCCGAGGGCACCCCCGAGTCCCTCAAGCGCCAGGTCGGCAGCGAGCGCCTGGAAGTCACCGTGGCCCGCCCGGAGAGCCTCGGCGACGCGGTAGCCGCCCTCGCCACGCTCGGTGGCCCCCAGCCCCCGGTCGCCGACGAGGCCACCGCCCGCGTCTCCGTGCACCTCGCCGACGGCGGCCTCGACGAAGTCGCGCGCGCCGCCACGGCCCTGAGCGACAAGGGCGTGGAAACCGTCGGCTTCGAGATCCGCAGGCCCACGCTCGACGACGTGTTCTTCGACCTCACGGGCGCGGGACGGAAGAAGGAGGTCCAGCGATGACCACGGCCACCGCCACCGCCACCGCGCCCGGCGGTCGTACGCCCGTCCGCGCCGCGGAGTCCCGGGGCGCACTGCTCGGCTACCTCGGCGACACCCTCGCCCTGGCCGGACGCCACCTGACGCATCTGCGCCGCTCGCCCGGCCGGCTCGTGCTGGTCACGATGAACCCGCTGGTGATGCTGATCGCCATCGGCTACCTGTTCCGCAACTCCATGAACGTCCCCGGCGGCGTCGCCTACGAGGACTTCATCATGGCGGGCATCGCCATCCAGGTCGGCCTGACCAGCGTCGGTCCCACCGCCATCGGCGTCGCACTCGACCTGCAGCACGGCCTGGTGGACCGGTTCCGCTCGCTGCCGATCGCACCGAGCTCCGTGCTCATCGGCCGCACCCTGTCCGACCTGTTCGTCGGCGTGGTCAGCCTGACGGCGGTGTCACTGGTCGGCCTCGGCGTCGGCTGGCGGCCGCACGAGGGACTGCTGCGCACCGCCGCCGGATTCGGCGTCCTGCTCGCCTTCATTTACACCATGCTGTGGGTCGGCATTCTGCTCGGCACCACCCAGAAAAACGTAGAGGCCATTGACGGCACGGGCGCACTCGTCCTTGTCGTCTTCAGCTTCCTTTCCAATGCGTACGTCGGTGTCGGCGGGCTGCCCGGATGGCTGCGGCCGGTGGCCGAATGGAACCCCGTCACCTCCGTCATCACCACCTGCCGACGGCTGTGGGGCAATGACCCGGCGGGCGCGGCCGGCGGCGGATTCCCGTCCCACCACCCCGGTCTGGTCACCGCCATCACCCTGTCGGCGCTGCTGGTCATCGCGGTGGCGGGCAGCGTGCGGGGCTTCCGCCGGGCCGTGGGGTAGCGCGCGGCAACGGCCGTCAGTGAGCAGTCAGTTGGACGTCATCGACCCGTCATCGGCGCTGACTATTTTTTCTTCGAGAAGCAATTCAGGAAATTCGCGAGACCTGTCAAAACGGAGGAACGAGCATGACGACGGTGGCGCCCGAGCGTCTCACCCGTATCAAGGAAATCGTCGCCGAGAACATCGACATGGAGGTCGACGAGCTCTCGGACACCGCGCTCTTCATCGACGAGCTGGGCGCCGACTCGCTCAAGCTCATCGATGTCCTCAGCGCCCTGGAGATGGAGTACTCCATCGTCATCGACATGAACGAGCTTCCCAAGATGGTGAACGTGGAAGCCACCTACCAGGTGACCGCCGAGGCCGCCGGCTGGTGACGGGAGCGGGTTCCGGCTCCGGTTCCCCCACCTCCAGGCATCCCACCGCTTAAGGAGTCCCATGTCCACCGCACAGTCACCAGCGGCACCCCCGATCCCCGCGCCGACGGGTCGCCGCAGGGTCGTCCTCACCGGTTTCGGGGCGATCTCCAGCATCGGCACGGGCGTCGAGGAGTACACGGCGGGGCTGCGGGCCGGCCGCTCCGGCGCACGGCCGATCACCCGCTTCGCCACCGAGGGGTTCGGCCAGAACATCGCCTGCGAGGTCCCCGACTTCGAGCCGGAGCGCTGGATCCGCAACGTACCCCTCGACGACATGGGCCGCGCCGGGCAGTACGCCGTCGCCGCCGCCCGGATGGCCGTCGAGGACGCCGGGCTGACCGAGGCCGACCTGGGTGAACGGCAGGCCGTCATCAGCGTCGGCACCACCGACGGGGAGTCGCACGACATCGGCGTCCTGGTGGAGCAGGAGATCGCCGCCGGGGACCCCGAGGCGATGGACCCGGTGCTGTCCCGCCGGATCAACGCGGGCCGCCTGACCACCGTCATCGCCCGCGAGCTGCGCATGCCGAACGTGGAGCCCACGACCATCACCACCGCCTGCGCGGCCGGCAACTACTCCATCGGCTACGGCCTGGACGCCATCCGCTCCGGCGACGTCGACATCGCGCTGTGCGGCGGCGCCGACGCCGTGTGCCGCAAGGCGTTCGCCCTCTTCAAGCGGTTCGGCGCGCTCACCCCGGACGTGGTGCGCCCCTTCGACAAGGACCGCAAGGGCATTCTCACCGGCGAGGGCGCGGGCATCCTCGTCCTGGAGAGCCTGGAGTCGGCGCTCGCACGCGGCGCGCACATCTACGCCGAAGTCCTCGGCTACGGCCTCAGCTGCGACGCCAACCACCCCACCGCCCCGGACCGCGACGGCATCGCGCGCGGCATCCGCCTCGCCCTCGACGACGCCGGCGTCAAGGAGCAGGAGATCGACTTCATCTCCGCGCACGGCACCGGCACCAAGGCCAACGACCGCACCGAGTCGGCCGCCATCCTCGACGTGTACGGCGACACACCGCCGCGCACCGTCGCCGTGAAGTCGATGCTCGGCCACTCGATGGGCGCGGCCAGCGCGCTCGGCGCCATCGCCTGCGGGCTCGCCATCGAGCACGGGTTCATCCCGCCCACCATCAACCACATGGAGACCGACCCGGAGTGCCCGCTCGACGTCGTGCCCAACAAGGCGGTCGACGCGGACGTCCGGATCGTGCAGAACAACTCCAGTGCCTTCGCGGGCAACAACGCCATCCTGATTCTCGGCATGTACGGGGAGCGAGTCCGACCATGACCACCGCAAGCGCCACCCCGGCGGCCCCGCTGCCGCCCCAGACGCTCGTCATCACCGGATGGTCGGCCGTCTCGCCGTACGGCCTCGGCCGTACGGAGTTCGCCGCGGGCGTGCGCGGCGGCGCCAAGGCGGCCGTGAAGGCGGACGCGGGCCTCGGCCCGCTGCCCTCCTCCGACGTGTGCACCGTGCCCGGCTTCGACATCCAGGGCCTGCTCGGCAAGAAGGGCACGGCCAAGATGGACCGGCTCACCGCGCTGGCCCTGGTCGCCTCCGACGGCCTGCTCCTGGACGCCGAGGGCAACCCGGCGGTGGAGACCGACGACAGGACCGGCGTCGTCCTCGGCATCAGCATGGGCAGCCTGGAGAACGTCACCGACTTCCTGCGCCAGTCGTACACCAACGAGCGCCCCTTCTACGTCGACGCGGGCCGCATCCCCTTCGGCAGCCTTAACCACGCCGCCGGCGCCACCGCCATCCGGCACGGTCTCAAGGGCCCGAACACCACGGTCGCCGGGGGCCGCGCCAGCGGACTGCTCGCCCTCAACTACGCGCGCCGCCTGATGAGTCAGGGCCGCGCGACCAAGTACCTCGTGGGCTCCGCCGAGGAGTTCTCCGCCGCCCACGCCTGGATCGAGCACACCGCTGCCGCGCCCGGCGACGAGGCCGCGCTGCTCGGTGAGGGCTGCGGCCTCTTCCTGGTCGAGCACGCGGGCAGCGCCGAACGCCCGCCGCTGGCCGCGGTGTTGAGCGTCGAGACCCGCGTCGACATCGACGACGACCCGGGCGCCGCCGTCACCGCCTGCGCCCGCCGCGCCCTGGAGCGCGCCGGGGTCGGCGCCGACGAGGTGTGGGCGGCCGTCCCGTGCGCGGCGCCCACCGCCGCGGGCCGCGCCGAGCGGGAGGCGCTCGCCGCGCTGCTGCCCGCCGACGCGCTGTCCCGCGTACCGTCCATGGAACTGCTCGGCGACACCAGTGCCGCGTCCGCGTCCTTCCAGATCGCGGCCGTGCTCGGCATCGCCGAGGCCGACCCGGACTCCCGGGGGCGGATCGCACTCGTGTCCGCCGTCGACCGCGACGGCGCCGTGGCGTGTGCGGTGCTGCGACTGATGGGGGAGAACGCGTGATCGCGCTGGTCAGCGGCGGTTCCCGGGGCATCGGCAGGGCGATCGTGCTGCGCCTGGCCGAGGACGGGTACGACGTCGCCTTCTGCTACCGCTCCGACGAGGAAGCCGCCGGACAACTCGTCAAGGAGACCGCCGAGTTCGGCACCCGCGTCACCGCCACGCGCTGCGACGTGGCCGACGCCGCCGAGGTGGGCGACTGGGTCACCCGCACCGAGCGGGAACTCGGGCCCGTCGACGCCGCCGTCACCTCGGCCGGCATCACCCGGGACCGGCCGCTGATCCTGATGCCCGAGGACGACTGGAACCAGGTCCTGCGCACCAACCTCGACGGCGTCTACCACGTGAACCGTGCCGCCGCGTTCGCCATGAGCAAGCGCAAGCGGGGCGCCCTGGTCAACCTGTCCTCCGTCTCCGGGATCTACGGCAACACGGGCCAGGCCAACTACGCCGCCTCCAAGGCCGGGATCATCGGCTTCACCAAGTCCCTCGCCAAGGAGTGCGGACCGCGCGGCATCCGCGCCAACGTGGTCGCACCGGGCCTCATCGAGACCGACATGGTCGGCGGCATGTCCGAGGCCGCGCGGGCCCGCATGCTGCAGAACGTGTCGCTCGGCCGCATGGGCCGGCCCGAGGAGGTCGCGGACCTGGTGTCCTTCCTGGTCTCCGACCGGGCCGCCTACATCACGGGATCGGTCTTCGAGATCCACGGCGGCGGCACGTTCTGATGGGGGCGGGAATGCAGGGGGGCTCGGGGATGCAGGACCGGTACGACGCCATCGTCGTCGGCAGTGGGATCGGGGGACTGGTCAGCGGCGGCTACCTGGCCGCCGACGGGCGCCGCGTCCTCGTCCTGGAGCAGCACGACATCGCGGGCGGCAACGCCCATGTCTTCCGCCGCCGGCGCAAGTACGAGTTCGACGTCGGCACCCACTACCTCGGCGACTGCGGCCCGGACGGCCTCATCCCGTCGATCCTCTCCGGCCTCGGCGTCGGCGACCGGGTGCGCTTTCGCCCCATGGACAACGACAACGGCTTCGACCGGATCATCACGCCCACGGCCACCGTGGACGTGCCCGCGGGCTGGGAGCCGTACCGCGAGAACCTCAAGCGGGCCGTGCCCGAGGAGGCCGACCGCGTCGACCGGTTCATCGACCTCGCCACCGCCGTGGCCGGCGCCAGCCGGGCCGGCCTCATGGGCGAATCCATGGTGGAACTGTTCCGCAGGTCGCCGCAGACGATGCGCTGGACCCGCCGCACCCTCGGCCAGGCCCTGGACCACAGCGGCCTGTCCGCCAAGGGCCGCACGCTGGTCGCCGCGCAGGCAGGCAACTACGGCGCGATGCCCGACGGCATCGGCTTCGCCGAGCACGTCAACATCATGGACCACTACCTGCGCGGCGCGTACTACCCCGAGGGCGGCGGCCAGGCCCTCGTCGCCGCGCTCGTCGAGGCACTCGAGGCGTACGGCGGTGAACTGCGCACCCGGTGCTCGGTACGCCGCATCCTCATCGAGGGCGGACGCGCCACCGGCGTCGAACTCGCCGACGGGCAACGGATATCCGCGCCCCTGGTCATCTCCAACGCGGACTACCGCCGTACCGTCCTCGACCTGTGCGGCGGCGAAGAGGCCTTCCCCGCCGACCTCGTGGCGCGCACCCGCGCGGCGACCATGCGCAGCGCCGTCGTCGCCGTGTACGTCGCCCTCGACACCGAGCTGCCCGATCTGCCCAACGCCAACATCTGGTGGCACGACAGCGACGACATGGAGGCCGCGCACGCGGCCGTCCTGGAACGCTACGCCCGCGACGGCTCGATGGAGTCCGTGCCGCAGCTCGCGTTCTCCTTCGCCTCGATCAAGGACGCGGGCGCCCCCGCCGTCTGTCCGCCCGGCCACAGCAACTTCCAGCTCATGACGGGCTGCCCGCCCGGCTACGAGTTCTGGGGCCTGCAGGGCGGACCCGTCGACGGCGAGCCCTACCGCCGCAACCCCGCCTACATGGCGCGCAAGCGGCAGCTGACCGAGGTCATCCTGGACACCGCCGAGAAGGTCCTCGGCCCGTTCCGGGACCGCATCACCCACGTGGAGACGGCGACCCCGCTCACCAACGAGCGCTACATCCGCGCCAGCGGCGGCACCCCGTACGGCATGGCCACCTGGGGCGGCGCCGGCCAGCGCCCCGATGTGCGCACCGACGTCGAGGGGCTCTACGTCGTCGGCCAGAGCGTCCGCTACGGCAGCGGAGTGGGCGGGGTCGCCACGGGCGGAGTCGCCGCGGCCTCGCAGATCCTCGGTCGCGGACTGCTCGCCGAGGTGTTCGCCGGCACGGTGCTCGGCGACGCCTCCAGGCTGCCCGAACGGGCCCCGGACTGGGACCCGTTGGTCGTCTCACGCGGCCGGGCACGGCACCGCGCCAAGGGCCTGGCACGGATGGGCTGACGCGGCGCTTTCCTCACTTCCCCAAGTCCTTCGAGCAGCCATTTCCTCAGGAGCAGTGTTCCCATGAATCAGGTACCGCCCTTCGCCGTGATCTCCGGCGCCCAGGTGCACGAGGCCCTCGGCGGGCGCGAGGACGAGGTCGTCGCGACGGTCGAGGCCGCCTACCGCCTGCACGGCGAGGGTCAGACGGTCAACCCCGACTCGTACTTCCTGCGCTTCCCCGACCGGCCCTCCGACCGGATCATCGCGCTGCCCGCGTCGGTCAAGGGCGACGTGGGCGTGCACGGCATCAAGTGGATCTCCAGCTTCCCCGAGAACGTCGCCGCGGGCATTCCGCGCGCCTCGGCGGTCCTCATCCTCAACGACGCGGAGACCGGCTACCCGTTCGCCTGTCTGGAGAGCTCCATCATCAGCGCGGCGCGCACCGCCGCCTCCGCGGCCCTCGCGGCGGCGCGGCTCGCCGACGCGCGCGGCGAACGCCCCACCCGGGTGGGCTTCTTCGGCGTCGGCCTGATCGCCCGCTATGTGCACGCCTACCTCGCGAACACCGGTTTCGCCTTCGAGTCGATCGGCGTGCACGACCTGTCCGCCGAGCACGCCGAGGGATTCAAGGGCTACCTGGAGCGGGTCGAGAGCGACGGCTGCGAGATCACCGTCCACGACAAGGCCGAGGACCTGATCCGCTCCAGCGACCTGATCGTCTTCGCGACCATCGCGGGCGAGCCGCATGTCCAGGACCCGCAGTGGTTCGCGCACAACCCGCTGGTGCTGCACGTCTCCCTGCGCGACCTGTCGCCCGAGATCGTCCTCGCGTCGTGGAACGCCGTCGACGACGTCGAGCACTGCATGAAGGCCAACACCTCGCCGCACCTGGCCGAACAGCAGGTCGGCCACCGGGAGTTCGTCGCCGGCACCCTCTACGACGTCCTCACCGGAGCGATCACCCCGCCGACCGACAAGCCGGTGATCTTCTCGCCGTTCGGCCTCGGCGTCCTCGACATGGCGGTCGCCAAGTTCATCTACGACCGGGTCCTGGAAGCCGATCGGCTGCACACCGTCCCGGACTTCTTCCACGAGCTCAAGCGCTACGGCTGACGCCTCGCTGACACCCCGCTGACGGTCCGGCACCACGGTGCCGGACCTTCTTGTCCCCGTCCATGACGCCCGCACAGAATCGAGCCCATGAAATCCTTCGCCAGCCTGGACGAATTCGCCGACGCCACCGGTGAACACCTCGGCTACAGCGAGTGGCTTGAAGTCACCCAGCACGACGTGGACCAGTTCGCCGGGTCGACCGGCGACCTCCAGTGGATTCACGTGGACCCGGAACGCGCGGCGACCGGACCCTTCGGCGGAACCATCGCCCACGGCTATATGACGCTGGCGCTGCTGCCCGCGATGATGCGCGCGATCTTCGAGATCGAAAAGGTCGACCTGGGTGTCAACTTCGGCCTGGACAAGGTCCGTTTCCCCCGGCCCGTGCCGGTCGGCGCGCACGTCCGCGGCGGCGCCAAGCTCACCGGCGTGCGCGAGACACCCGTGGGCCACCTGGCGGCCGTACGCATGACGGTGGAGGTGCGGGCCGCGGGGGAGGACAAGCCGCGGCCGGCCTGTGTGGCGGACACCCTGTCGCTCTTCACGGCCTCTTAGGGCATTTGCCGTGGGGAACTACGCGCGAGGTAGAGGAACTCCCCCTTTTCGGCCAACCAAGAGGGGAGTTAGTACTACCGATTTCCGTACCTGCCGACCGCCACAATGAGAACACGGCCGGTTCGGCCCAGGTACTGCGAATGGCACCAGAGAGGAGCGAGTCCCATGGACCGCACGATGCAGCTCGGGGAAAGCCGCCCGCCGGGCGAGATCAGGGGATTCTCCGTTCCGGCGGGCATCACCGGTCTGCGGCACGCACTCACCCTGTGCTGGATGTCCATCGCCGCGTTCGGCCGCTCCCTGGCGGTCTCCGGGGCGATCACCCTGGTGGGTCCGGGCCTCGGAATGGTGCCGCGCGCCATGGAAGGCGTACGCAATCTCGCCGCGCGTCAGCGTGAGCTCGCCCTGCGCTGGTGCGGCGTGGAGATCCCGGGCCCGGTCGGCCCGCTGCCGCCGGTGCCCGCGGGCGCCTCGGGTGCCGTCGCCCGCTACCGCTGGATCATGAGCGACCCGCAGACGCGGCGCGAGTACGTCTGGGTCCTCACCGACCCGATCGCCGGCGCCTTCCTGGCGTTCCTCCCGCTCGCCCTGATCCTCAGCGGCGTCTGGGGCGTCTTCCTCGCGTTCTTCGGAGTCCCGCTCTCCGCGGAGTGGGACGGCCTGTGGTACCAGTTCATCCCGATCGAGGGCACCACGACCGCGGTCCTCGCCGGCGCCCTCGGCGTCCTGCAACTGCCGCTCGCCCTGTGGGCCGCACCCCGCGCCGTCCGCAAGCACGCCCTCTACACCCGCGCGATGCTCGCTCCCAGCGAGAGCGAGATCATGGCCAGCCGCATCCAGCACCTCGCCACC
Organism: Streptomyces sp. SAS_270; assembly: GCF_052543295.1. NCBI lineage: Bacteria > Bacillati > Actinomycetota > Actinomycetes > Kitasatosporales > Streptomycetaceae > Streptomyces > Streptomyces sp. SAS_270. The sequence goes on along the minus strand of NZ_JBMNDS010000006.1, from coordinate 115,524 downwards.
ACCCGTTCCGACGCCGTGGACACGCAGATGGCCGAGATCCGCCGCATCGAACGCGACCTGCACGACGGCGCCCAGGCCCGGCTGGTCGCGATGGGCATGACCCTCGACGCCGCCGAGAACCTCCTGGAGTCCAACCCCGAGGCCGTACGCGCCCTGCTGATCGAGGCCCGCCAGTCCTCCTCCAAGGCGCTGGAGGAACTGCGCAACCTGGTCCGCGGCATCCACCCGCCGGTCCTCGCCGACCGCGGACTCGCCGACGCGGTACGGGCGTTGGCCCTGGTCTGCCCCGTCGCGACCGAGGTCACGGTCGAGGTGCCCGGCCGCCCCGAGATGCCGGTCGAGTCGGCCGCGTACTTCGCCATCTCGGAGATTCTCACCAATGTCGCCAAGCACGCGGGGGCCGACCGGGCCTGGATCGACATCCGTTACGATCACGCCATGCTGTGCATCACCGTCACCGACGACGGCCACGGCGGCGCCGACGCCTCGCGCGGCACCGGCCTGCGCGGCATCGAGCGGCGGCTGGCCACCTTCGACGGTGTCCTGGCGGTGAACAGCCCCGTCAACGGTCCGACGATGGTGACGATGGAGCTTCCGTGCGTATTGTCCTCGCCGAAGACCACTTCCTCCTGAGGGACGGTCTGATCCGCCTCCTGGAGGCCTACGGCCACGAGGTCGTGGCCGCCGTGGACAACGGAACGGAACTGCTGGCAGCCCTCACCCGTGAACAGCCGGACGTCGCCGTCGTGGACGTCCGGCTCCCGCCGAACTTCACCGACGAGGGCCTACGAGCGGTCCTCGCCGCCCGCGAGCAGATCCCCGACCTCCCGGTCCTGCTCCTGTCCCAGTACGTCGAGCCGCTCTACGCCCGCGAGCTGCTCGGCAGCGGCGGCCGCGGAGTCGGCTACATGCTCAAGGACCGGGTCACCAACGGCACCCAGTTCCTCGACTCCATCCGGCGCGTGGCCGAGGGCGGCACCGCCCTGGACCCCGAGGTCATCACCCAGCTCCTGCAGCGCAAGGAACGCGACGAGCGGGTCGGCAGCCTCTCCGAACGCGAACGCGAAGTCCTCGAATGGGTGGCCCAGGGCCGCTCCAACGCAGGCATCGCCCAAGGCCTGTTCATCTCCGAGAAGGCCGTCGCCAAGCACATCGGCAGCATCTTCACCAAGCTGGGCCTCCTCCAGGGCGACGGCGACAACCGACGGGTGCTCGCGGTACTGGCGTATCTGGAGCAGTAGGCTCAGCGCCAAATACAGCAGCAGATGCGGGTGAGCCCCGGACCATGATCCTCGGTCCGGGGCTTTCGCGCGTGCCGGGTCAGGAAGGCTTGGTCGCCGTGACCGCGGTGGCGCTCACCGTGTTGTCGCACTCGGCGAACACGCCGTCGTCCAGGGCGACCTGGTGGGCGCCGGAGCCGGGCAGGCCGATCACCAGGGTGGGGTACGACGAGGGGTCCGCGCCGGACTCGCAGTAGCCGTCCGCCTCGCCCTGGACCTGGACGAAGGTCAGCTTCACCCAGGCCTTGCCGCCCGGGGCGACCCGGACGGGCGTCGCCGATCCGGTGGGCGTCACCGTCAACGGGGTGTTGTGGTCCGGGGATCCGTTGCCGGCCCCCGCCACCGTCGGGTGCCCGTTGAGGACGCACTCCGCGCCGGAGGTGTTCGTGAACTCGATGATCGCCGCGCCGGTTCCCGTCCCGTCCGGGCGGTCGGCGGCCTGGTAGGCGGTGAGGTCCAGGCTGGAGTCCGCACACGTCGCTCCGGAGGAGGAACCCGTGGACGGCGCGGTCGTCGGCGTCGAGGACGGCCCGTGCGTCGCGGGATCCGTGCCACCGGAACTCGGCGAAGCCGAACTCGTCGATCCGGAACTCGGCGTACCGGAGCCCGTGGAGCCGGAACTCGGGGAACCCGAGGGCGACTTCGAGACGCTCGGCGCGCTCGAGGACGACTCGTCCGTCCCCGATCCGTCGTCATCGGGCTGGCATCCGGTCATCACCAGGGCGGCCGACGCCGCGACCATCGCCATCATCACGCTTCTGCGCATGCCGTTCCTGTACTGCATGATCTCCCCCGACTGTGGCTCGCACCGGACACCGACCCTCGCCGACACCCACTGCTGCAGACAGGATCGGCGGCCGACGGGTTCTCGCCAACGCTCACCTGTGACGCAGCGGTGACGAGATATGGGCCGGACGGTCATCGTCCGGGTCCGCGTTCCCGTTCCCCGGCCGTCGGACCGGCCGTCGACTCAGCTGCCCGCCCGCACGAAGACGGGCTTGAGGTACTTCTCCGGCAGCGCGGTCGGCAGGTCCTCCCAGTCGATGACGTGGGAGACCACCTTCTCGGGGGCGACCTCGCCGGTGGCGGCGAGTGCGAGGGCGTCGGGGATGTGGGCGCGTACGTTGTCGCGGGCGACGCGCAGGGTGACGCCGGTGAGGTACATGTCGAGCAGGGGCAGCTCGCCGGGCCGGAAGTGGTTGCCCGCGCTCTCGCAGATCCCTTCCGGCGCCAGGGCTTTGACGGTCAGGGCGAGCTGGTCGACGCGGCCGGTGGCCTCCACCGCGATGTCGAAGCCCGGCGGGACCCCTTCCAGGGATACGGCGGTGGCGGCGCCGTACCCCTGAGCGAGCTCGCGGTGCTCGGCTGCGGGGTCGACGTAGAGCACCTCACCGGCGCCGAGCGCGCGGGCGATGTCGCACACGTACAGGCCGATGCTGCCACGGGCGACGACCAGCACCCGCGCGCCGGGGCGGGCTTTGAGATGCGGGGCGATCAGCCGCCAGGCCAGGGACCAGTTGTCGCTGGCCGAGGCCATGGCGACGGGGTCGAGAGCGGGCGGCAGGGGTACGAGCATGGCGTCGGCGTAGGGCACGCGGACCAGGTCGGAGAAGAGTCCGCCCCAACTGCCGCCGATCGGGGCGCCGTACATCGCCATGTAGGGCACGGCGGTGCAGTGCGCGGTCAGCCCGGCCCGGCAGCGGTCACAGGTACCGCAGTTGATGGACCAGGGGACCACGACGAGGTCGCCGGGGCCGACGGCGGTGACGGTGTCGCCGGTCTCCACCACGCGGGCGACGCACTCGTGGCCGAGGGCGAACGGCGGCTCGACGAAGCCGTGCCCGGCGAGGATGGCGGAGTCGACGTCGCAGGGGGTGGCGGCCACCGGCGCGACGATCGCCTCCCGCCCGGACCGGAGCCTCGGGTCGGGTGCCTCGCGCCACTCGACGGTGCGCTTGGCGACGTAGGTCAGTTCACGCATCGGCGCGCTGCCCCTTCGCCAGTGCCACCAGGTCGGCGTGGCGCAGAACCGAGCCGCCCGCTCCCCAGGTGCCGTCGGGCTGCTCGTGCACCAGCACCCACACCCGCAGGGCCTCGTCCGCGGCGAGACCGGCCGCGGACAGCACGGTCTGCGTCACCTCCTCGACCAGGCCCGCCTTGCGACGCTCGGACAGGGCGCCCTGCGGGACCGTGACCTCCACCAGGAAGCGAGGGGCGTCGTCCTCGGTGGTGGTCTGCGCGCCTGCCGGCAGTTCGAGGAGGTAACTCCACGCCTGGGCGCGGAAGAACGGCGTGTCGGGTGCGCCCTCCCAGCGCAGCAGCACCGCGGCGAGGTCACGCTGAACGCTCCGGCGGCCTTGTTCGCTCAGGGCACCGGCGGGGACTGTGAGCCGGATCGACGGCATGGCACACCTCTCTCTTCGGTTCTATGACAGTCGTTATAGGCAGTGTCACGCTAGAGTATGACGGTCGTTATATCCAGTGGTGTGTGGTGTCAGAAGGGATCACGTACGTGACCAAGCCCAGCCCGACGGCGCGTGAGCGGATCGTGGCCGGGGCGGCCGACATGATCAGCCGGCGCGGCCTGAACGCCACGAGCATTCGCGAGACGGCCAAGCACGCCAGGGCGCCGCTCGGCTCGACGTACCACTACTTCCCCGAGGGCAAGCAGCAGTTGGCGACGGAGGCCGTCCGCTACACGGGCGAGTGGGTCGCCCGCAGCCTGCGCAGGGAGCTGGAGGCAGGGCCGGTCGCCGGACTGCAGGCCTTCCTCGGCCTGTGGCGCAAGATCGTCGTCGACAGTGACTTCCGGGCTGGCTGCCCGGTGCTCGCCGTCTCCATCGAGGAACCGCCCGACGACGAGCCGCCCGCTGCCCTGGTGGCCGCCGCCGAGGTCTTCACCACCTGGGAGGGCCTGCTCGCCGCCTCGCTGCGCGAGCGCGGCGCCGAGCGTGAGCAGGCGGCGCAGCTCGCGACGCTCATCGTCGCGGCCGTCGAGGGAACCGTGGCCATGTGCCGCGCCAGACGCAGCACGCAGCCCCTCGACCATGCGGCGGAGCAACTGCGGGGGCTCATCCTGGCCACGATCAGGGACTGAGGGCGCGCGTCGCGCGCTCGGCGTTCCTCCTGGGCGTCAGGCACCCAGCGCGGCGCGCACGGCCTCGACCCTCTCCTTGGTGAACACCCCGCTCTCCAGCAGCGGCAGAATCGACAGCACGCCCCCGGACGAGCCCCAGCTGCCCTCCTCGATCACGCGGAAGTTGACCCACCACGTCGGCGACGGCTCCTCCAGCCCGCAGGCCTCCGCCAGTGCGGCGAGCACGCGCTCGATGACCTCGGCCCGTACGTCCGACTGCCAGGCGGCGTCCATGACCGCGATGTCGATCACCATCACGTCGAGGTCCGGCCCGGCGTCCGCCAGCAGCCGTCCGCCGATGGCCATCATGTCCCGCTCGCGCTCGACGAAGTGCACCTGGAACCCGACCCGGGCGGCCGGAGCGGACTGCCCCACCTCGGGCAGCAGTACCGCGTCCGTCAGCGTCTCGGCCAGCTCGCGGCGCTGCTCCAGGCCCAGGCGGCCCTTCGGTGCATTCACGGTGATGATCGTCACGACATCCTCCTATGACAGTCGTTATAGAGGCAGTAGCCTACAGCCCTCTATAACGACTGTCATAGGCGAAGACTCCGAAGACTTCGGAGGCCAGAGGCCCCAGAGGGTTCAGTCGGAGATCACGGCGGTGCGGTGAAGCCACTCGCTGCCGTGCGCCGCCTGATGCATGAAGGCGGCGACATCCGCGCGGCTGATCGTCGGGTTGCCCTTCATCGGCAGCCGGTCGTCCGCCCGGTAGGTGCCGGCTTCCGGGCCGTGGGTCAGCCTGGTCGGGTAGACGAGGGTCCAGTCCAGTGCGCTGGAGCGGATGCGCTCGTCGGCGATCTCCTTGTTCGCGTAGACCGAGCGCAGCAGCGTGCGGTAGATCAGCTTCTGCGGGACGCTCGACCACTGGTAGGTGTGGCCGACGCCGAACGACGACAGCCACACCAGGCGCGAGACGCCCACCTCCTCGGCCGCGGCGATCACGGCCGTGGAGGAACGGGTGAAGAAGTCGTCGGCGGTCAACGAGTTCCCGCGGCCGAGTGCGGCGACGACGGCGTCCTGCCCGGTCATGGCGCCGGAGACGTCGTGCCGTGAGGTGGCGTCCCCGGTCACCACGGTGACCCGATCCGCCAGGTCGCCCAGCGCGGCCGGGTTGCGGACGAAGACGGTGACCGAGTCACCGGCCCGCAGGGCCAGGTCGACGACGTGACGGCCGGTCGGGCCGGTCGCACCGAGGATCAGCAGCTTCATGGCATGGGTGTCCTTCGTGTGTGGGGGCGACAGGGCGTGGTGCGGAGGAACGCACCAGGGGGAGGCCTCGGAGGCAGGCTCCTCGGAGCAGCCGGACGTCACGCGAGGTCGGCGAGGTCTTCCTCGGTGAGGGTGATCGCGGCGGCGGCCATGTTCTCCTCCAGGTGGGAGACGGACCCTGTTCCCGGGATGGCGAGGGTCACCGGGGAGGAGGCCAGCAGCCATGCCAGGCCGATCTGGGGGACGGTGACGCCGTGCCGGGCCGCCACCTTGGCCGGCCGCGCGTCCTCGAACTCCCCGCCGCCGCCCACCGGGAAGAAGGGCACGAAGGCGATGCCGGACTCCTCGCAGGCGGCCAGGATGTCCGCGTCGCCGCGCCGGGCGGCGTGGAACTGGTTCTGCACGGCCGTGACGGGGGCGATGGCGCGCGCCTCCGCGAGATGGGCGGCGTCGATGTTGCTGACGCCGAGGTGGCGGATCAGACCCTCCTCGCGCAGGGCGGCGAGCGCCTCGAAGCGTTCGGCGAGGGATTCGCCGTGCGGGGGCTCCATGAGCCCGATGCGCAGGTACACGAGGTCGAGCCGGTCCAGCCCCAGGCTTTCGAGGTTGGCCTCGACCTGGCCGCGCAGGTCGGCCGCGGTGCCGTGGGAGATGCCGTCCGGACCGAGGACCGGGCCCACCTTGGTGGCGATGGTCAGGCCTGCCGGGTACGGGTGCAGGGCCTCGCGAATCAGGGTATTGGCGCGCACCGTACCGCCCGCGCTGAAATAGAACTCGGCGGTGTCTATGTGGTCGACGCCCAGGGCCACGGCGCGGCGCAGCACGGCACGGCCGTTCTCGGGGTTGCGGGCGGGACCGCCCATGCCGTCCTTGGAAGGCAGGCGCATCGCGCCGAAGCCGAGCCGGTTGACGTCGAGGTCGCCGCCGAGGCGGAATCTGTTGCTCATGCGCCCAGGCTGCCCGGCCCGGAATCGGTTCACGAGCCCGTGGCATTTTGCTGCCAGAGGCACAATGGGCTCATGCCACAGGTCATGGTGCTCAACAGTGATCTTGAACTCTGGGCACGGATCAGGCCCCTGACGGAGCCGGACGACGCGGAATGGGTCAACATCGCCCGCGACCTCGACATCTGGCCCGGCGCCCGCGAGGCCGCGCGCCGGGAGATACGTCGTGGTGGCACCGTACGGCCGGCCCGCAAGCTGTACAGCCCCGCCGTGCTCGCCGACGAGCGCGACCGGGAGGCGCTGCGCGAGATGGCCGCCCACGGCATGCAGGTGCGGATCGCCGCGACCCCGCTGACCCAGGGCACCGTCTTCATCGACCGGCGGACCATGATCCTCACCAGCCCCGTGCCCGCCGCCATGGCCGCCCACGGCCGGCGCACGTACACCATGAGCGCCACGCCGGCCCTCGTCGACGGCGCCTACGCGCTGTTCGAGGCCGCCTGGCAGAGCGCCACCGACCTCGCTGACTTCCTGAGTTCGGAACGCCCCCGCATCGACGCCGAAACCGGCAGAGTCCTGCGCGCCCTGGGCTCCGGCGTCACCGACGAGGCGGCCGCACGAGACCTCGGCATGTCACTGCGCACCTACCGCCGCCGGGTCGCCGAGCTCCTCGTCGCCCTCAACGCGGGCTCCCGTTTCCAGGCCGGGGTGCGCGCGGGCGAACTGGGCCTGACCCGGAGCTGATCACCATTCCGGGTCCCGTAAGTCCCTGAAACCCACCCGCACGGCTCCGTTAGCATGTTCGAACTCACGACGAAGGCGTCCTTCGAACGTCCTTCGTCGAAAAACCATGCTTTCCAGCGCGATCAGTGACCAAACTCGACCAATATCTAGCAAACCGGCCAAATAATTGATACCTCGAATATTGCGGCTTTTTTCGCGAACCAATCGCAGACCTGCGTTCCCCGCGTGGCGCCGGCCGCGGGTGCTGCTGTGGGGCGCGGCGGGTGCCGTGACCCTCGCGTTCCTCATCGCGCTGGAGATCGCGGCGCATCACTACGGCATCCCGGGGCCGATGGCCAGCCAGGTGCGCGAAGTGATATTCCCGCCCAAATCAGGCTTTCTGCTGTACGCCAGCATGGCGTTGATGATGGTGACGTTCACCCGGCGGCAACGGCTCATCGCGACCGGCACCGCGATCGGCATCGACGTGGTCATCGTGCTGGTGCGATGGGCGGCCGGTATCAAGGTGACCGAAGGCCACCCCTTCGGCAACGGTGCTCTGTGGGTGATATTGGGCAGTGCGGTCTTCGCTGTCACGCGTCGCGCGGGCCAGGAACGTCTGCTGATGCTGAAGGGCGTCGGGCTGGCTCTGCTGCTGGTGGCCGGCCGCAAGACCGGTGACACCTGGCTGCTGATCACGGCGAAGAGCCGCCCGGCGGTGCTCGACCAGTACATGGCAGCCGCCGACCACGCGCTGGGCGATCCGTCCTGGCTGGTGGGCCGGATCGTCATGGCCTCCGGCACGGTCGGCGTCCATACCCTCAACCTCGTCTACGGTCAGCTCGCCGTCGCCGCGGTCGTCGTCGCGCTGTACCAGCTGCGCAATGTGGCGGTCGAGCGCCGCTTCCCGAGCCACCATCTGGTGCGCACCTTCCTGGTGATCGGCCTTCTCGGGCCCGCCATCTACATGATTTTCCCGGTGGTCGGACCGCTCTACGCCTTCGGCAACGGCAACGAATACTGGGCATGGGCCCGCCTGTTGCCGGAAACGCCGCCCACCGCGCACTGGGCCGTGGCCAACCTCTGGCCGGACATCATGCCGCCGATCAGCGCCCCCCACCCGATGCCGTTCGACCAGATCACCCCACGCAACTGCATGCCCAGCCTGCACACGGCGTGGGCCACCACGATCTTCATTCATTCCCGCAAGGGCCCACGAGTTCTGCGATTCGCGGGCACTTTCTGGCTGGTCGCCACCCTCACCGCAACACTGGGATTTGGCTACCACTACGGCGCGGACCTCGTCGCCGGCGTGGTGTTCGCGGTCACGATCGAGGCCGCCCTGCGCGCGCACGACCGCGGCTGGGACCGATCAGGAATCCAACTGGTCACCTACGGCACAACGGTCTTCGCCGCACTCCTGCTCTCGTACCGCTATCTGCCGACGGAGATGGCCGCACACCCGTGGCTGTCCGGGCCCCTCCTCATTCTGGCGGTGGGCTCCGTGGTCTACGGCTACGTACGGACCACCACTCAGTGGCAGCCGAAGCCGGCGCCGGCACTTCAACCGGAACCGCAACCCGAAGTGGTGTGAATCCGCGGCACGGCGTTCACCTGTGGAGCCACCGCTGTCCGCCGAGAGGGGCGTTGCAACCCTGGAACCATCCCAGCCGTATTGACGTGCAGGGGTACGGGGAGTGCCTGGGACGCCGTCCCGTATCGGGACACGGCTGCGAGGCCGATGGATGGATGCGAGTACGGACCGCATGGATGCAATCCACGATGACGTAGCGGAGTTCGCGTTGCTGCTGACGCGGCTGAAGGCGCGCACGGACCGCAGCTACGCCGCGCTGGCACACCGTCTGGGCATGAACGCCTCCACGCTGCACCGCTACTGCGCCGGAGAGTCGGTTCCCCTGGACTTCACCAGGATCGAGCGGTTCGCCGCCCTGTGCGGAGCATCGCCCGGGGAACGCGTGGAGTTGCACCGCCGGTGGATCCTGGCAGTCGCGGAACGGCAACGACCACGCCCGTCGGATGACCGGCGGGCACCCGCGCCTGACGACACCACGAGCAGCGCCGCATCGGCCGCGCCCACGAGCATCGCCACAGCGGCCGCATCCACGAGCACCGCGGCATCGGCCGTATCGGCCGCGTCCACGAGCCACGGCAGCCCGGCGGGCGAGGACCCGGAGCCGGTTTCGCCGGCCGGCCGGCGGCCCCGCGCCGGGCGCCTTCGACGAAGGTCCGTGCGATCGATGGCACTGGCGGCAGCGCTCGCCGTCGCGCTCGCCGGCCTCGCCACATCCGCTGCCGGACCCCGCTCCGGCGGCGGTGAGCCGTCGGCGTCCGCCCGCACCGCACCGAAACCCTCGGCGTCCGCCGCGCACAGCGGCGGCATCCCCTCTGCCGGACCCTCCCGTGGCGGTGAGCCGTCGGCCTCCACCCGCACCGCACCCGAACCCTCGGCATCGGCCACGCGCAGCAGCGGCAGCCCGCAGGAGAGCCGAGCCGGCGCCGACACCGTCCCACCGTCGGTCCCGCTCACCTGGACGGCCAACTCCCATCTCTGGCAACTCGAATGCGACCATGACTACGTCATCGACAAGCCACCGCGGGAGGTCCCGCCACCGCCGACCCCGGCGGACGCCGAGGCGTGGGCCACGTCCCAGCAGGCGGTGCACGGGCGCACCACCAACCTGCGGATCTCGGTACAGGGACGCGGCTCCGCCGCCGTCGTCCTGGAGGCGCTGCATGTGCGCGTGGTCAGCCGCATCACCCCCGCCGTCCGCCGGGGCATCGCCTACTCCATGTACGAAGGCTGCGGCGCCGTCCTCATCCCCCGCTACTTCTCCGTGAACCTCGACGCGCACCGGCCCCTGGCCCGGTCGATGCCCGGCAACGACCCCGGCAGACCGATCACCGCGGTCGACTTCCCCTACCAGGTGTCCCTGCGGGAGCCGGAGGTCCTGATGCTCTCCGCGCGCACCGACTCCTGCACCTGCGACTGGTACCTCGACCTCGACTGGTCCTCACAGGGCCGGAGCGGCACGGTGCGCATCGACGACCACGGCCGCCCGTTCCGCACCACCGGCATCAAGGGGCTACCGCACTACTGGTACCGCAACCCCCGTGGCTGGATCCCCATGACCACCACCTACGACAAGGCGGAGACGGAGAGCGGCGACTGACGAAGCGTCAGGCCGCCCGGACCGAGCGGTCCTTCACTTCGACATGATGAAGTCCAGGGCGAAACCGGGAGCGGTCGTCCAGTAGGTGACACGCTGGAAGTCGTTCGCGTACAACGTCTCGACGGGCATGGGGACATCGATCGGCTTGCCCGCGCTGCTGCCGGGCTTGCGACCCTGGAGGCTGAGGGTGATGCTCTTCGCCTCGTACTCGTCCATGGGGCCGTTGACGAGCAGAGCGGCATACGCCTCCTCGCCCGGAGCGAGGGTGACGGGCACCCCGGGGTTCGGGTCGCTCTCCTTGATCACGGGGGCCGTGGTCCGGCCGGCACCGAGCCGCACGAGCGGGTAGCGGTACAGGTTGCACTTCTTGTCGCCGGCGTTCTGGACGATGAGAAGGAGGTGCCTGGCGTCCTTGCTGTCCGCGGGCTCCTTCACGGAGGACACCCCGAGGACCTCCTGGGAGCAGGCGGCGACGGTGGCCTTGGCGCCACTGGCGCCCAAGCGGTGCGTCGCCGCGTGCTCGGCCTTCCCACTGACCGTCCGCGGCCCGGTGGCGGATGCCTGTGCCGACACACCGAACCCAAGAGCCAGGACGAGACCCGCGGACACGGCCACACGGCGGCTCACAAGGGACTTCATGTTCATCTGCGTGTTCCTTTTCTGATCGGTACGAGGTCGCACGCGCCCTCGGCCCCACCCTGCGGATCAAGGCGTGTGCCGGGCGGTCGGCCGCTTCAGCCGGTGCGACAGCGACAGCATCGGACGCCTCGTGAGCCTGGGACAACAGCCGCCGCTCCTCCTGCAACGATGGAACATCCCACCCCCGATGACCTGCACAAACGGGGAAGCCTGGGATGCCGAAGTGGGATGGGGAACCCCCTCGGGCCGGCGACCGGATCCGATGCGGTGTGCGGGCCCGGCCGGGTACCTCCGACCCGCGCGGCACGGGTGCGGGGCAGGCTGTCCGCGACCGGCCGACCCGGCGGGCACCTCCAAGGACTGTGCAAAGTCTTGACCATCACGCCCGCCTGCCCCTACGGTCTCGCCGACCACCCGAACTGCGTTCGAAATACCGAATTCCCAGGTCGAGTTGAGAGGAGTGCGTCGCCTCGCCTCCCGAAGCCGAAGGCCGAGCCGCCCATGCCCGCGCCACGCCGCATACGGCGTCGCAGACGCCAACGGATGCCCATGCCCGCACTCGTCGGCCGCTCCGGGCCGACCGGTTGACCTCGTCCGACTGTCGTCTGCTCTCACGGTCCCGCCGTGGGACGGTGCCGCCCGGCACCGCCGAAGCGTCGGCGCAGCCGCACGCCACGCTCCCCGAACCCGGGCCAACCCGTAACACCTGACCACCCGGTCGGCCTCCTCGCCCACCGGTAGGAGCCGGTGCGGGCATGGTCGAACCGATTCGACAATCCTGGAAGGACGCCACCATGCCATCCGCTGACAGAACCGGGCGACGCAGAGCCCCGGCCGCCGTGGCCCTGGCCGTCGGCGCGGGCCTGCTGGCCGCGCCGGTCACCCCCGCGCACGCGGCCGACGCCCCCCAGCCCACCGCCCGTTACACCTTCGACCAGGACGACCTCGCCTCCGGGAAGATCACGGACAGTTCCGGCAACGGCCTGACGGCGAGCCTGGTGAACGGTTCCACCGCCCAGTCGGTCGCCGGCGCGGACGGAGGCAAGGCGCTCGCCCTGCCCGGCGGGGCGCCCACCTCCGACGGCGCGTACGTCCGCCTGCCCCGCGAAGTGCTCGGCGACGCAAGCGACTTGACGGTCTCCGCCCGCGTGAAGTGGAGCGGCGACAAGTCCTCCTGGCAGCGGCTCTTCGATCTGGGCACCGACACCTCCAAGTACCTCTTCGCCACCCCGTACAGCGGCAACGGGCTGCTGCAGACCTCCGTGACCACCGGCGGAGGGGGCGCGGAGACACAGGTGCTCGGCTACGCGCCGCTCCCCGCCGACCAGTGGCGGACCGTCACCGTCACTCTCGACACCTCAGCCGGCCGGCTCACCACCTACCTCGACGGCGTCGCGGTCTCCTCCTCCGCCACCGGTATCAAGGCCAAGGACGTGCTGGACAGTTCGGCCACGGCCGCCGGTTACATCGGCAAGTCCTTCTGGCCGGATCCGCTGCTCAAGGGCGCGGTCGACGACTTCACCGTGTGGCACTCGGCGCTCAGCCCCGAGCAGGTGGCCGGCACGGTCGACGCCGCACCCACCCTCCAGGAGCTCTCGAAGACGTCCTTCGAGGCCCGCACGACGACCGGGACCGCCCCGTCCCTCCCCGCCGCCGTCCGCTCCACCTTCTCCGACGGCTACGACCGCGACACCCCGATCGTCTGGGACGCCGTACCGTCCGACAAGTACGCCCGGCCCGGCACGTTCACCGTCGCGGGAACGGCGGCCGGACGAGCGGTGAAGGCGACCGTCACCGTGGTCCGCGAGGGCCGGCTGGACGTCGACCTCGGCTCCGACACCGGCAGGTTCCACGGCGGCGCCTCCGGCACCCTCTACGGCGTGTACGGACCGGACGTCCCGACCAACAACCTCATCGAGGGCATGGGCCTGCGCACGGTCTCCACCAAGGCGCAGGACGGCCCGCAGCACCCCGGTGCCGATGCGCTGGACGTGGTCAAGCCGCTGGCCGACTCCACCAACGGTGACGTCTACATCTACATGACCGACATCCACCGCGGCTTCCCGTACGAGTGGCCGGGCGGCACCCCCGAGGAGAAGCTCAAGCTCTACCGGGAGAAGGTCGCCAAGCAGGTCGACCAGGTCCTGCAACTGCCGAAGGAGTACCAGGACAACATCGTCTTCGTGCCGTTCAACGAGCCCGAGGGCAACATGTTCGGCACCGGCGAGTGGAGCTACAACAAGGTCAGCTGGCTGGGCGACCCGGACGACTACTTCGCCGCCTGGGACGACTTCTACAAGCTCATCAAGAGCAAGATGCCGAACGCCCGCATAGCCGGCCCCAACACCAGCGTTCTCTACGACCAGGTGAAGGGCTTCCTCACACACGCCCTGGCCGCCGGCACCCTCCCGGACGTCATCACCTGGCACGAGCTGAGCCATCCGGAGGCGGTGCGCACGAGCGTCGCCAAGTACCGGGTGTGGGAGAAGGACCTGTTCAAGGGCACCAACCGCGAGGGCACCCAACTCCCCGTCAACATCAATGAGTACGCCTTCAACTACCACACCTCGGTCCCCGGCCAGATGGTCCAGTGGGTGTCCGCGATCGAGGAGTCCAAGGTGGACGCCGACATCGCGTACTGGAACATCGACGGCAACCTCTCCGACTCCGCGGTGCAGTCCAACCGCGGCAACGGCCAGTGGTGGCTGCTGCACTCGTACGCCTCGATGAGCGGGCACACGGTCGACGTGACCCCGCCGTTCCCGGGCGAGAACTACACCATGCAGGGCGTCGCCACGCTCGACGAGAAGAAGAAGCAGTCCCGGCTGATCTTCGGCGGCTCCACCGGCAAGGGCCACATCACCTTCGACAACGTCCCGAAGAAGCTCTTCGGGGACCGCGTGCACGCCTGGGTGCGGGAGATCGAGTGGAGCGGCCAGGTGGGCGACTCCGCCGGCCCGAAGCTGCTCTCGGAGCAGAACCTGAAGGTCGGTGACGACGGCAAGGTCGTCGTCGACTTCGGCGACGGCGCGCTGCCGAAGCTGAAGGAGTCCTCGGCGTACGAGATCGTCCTCAGCCCGGCCGGCAAGGCGAAGGCCACGCAGTCCTCGCCGGTGCGCTGGCAGGGTTCCTACGAGGCGGAGGACGCCGCCCACACGGGGTCCGGCTACTCGAAGAACGGCCCGGAGGGCTCGCCCCGCGACGTGTCGAAGTTCTACACCTCCGGCGGCTACGACGTGGGTGGCCTGCGCACCGGTTCGGACGTCACGCTCGACTTCGCCGTGGACGTGCCCGAGGACGGTACGTACGACCTGAGCACCTTCGCCAACTCCCTCAACACCTTCGACAAGGTGAAGGAACAGGGCCCGACCAACGTCTTCCTGCGCGTGGACGGCAAGGCGGACAGCGAGCAGGAGATGCACCTGCCGCTGGGCTACAAGTGGGTGGTGTGGGACCACACCGACACCAAGGTCGAGCTCACCAAGGGCAAGCACACCCTGACGCTGGCCGCGAAGAGCGCCGACGGCAGACGCGCCACCAAGGGCGACGCCATCGTCGACCGCCTGACCCTCTCCCTCCCCGAGGCTTCGGCCGACACCCAGATCTACGAGGGTGAACTGGCCTGGCTGGGCGGCGGGGCGCAGCCCGTCTACAAGCTTCCGAAGCAGGCGGGGGCCCCCGCCACGGGCTCGGGCGCGGTCCAGCTCAAGAAGGGCCAGAGCGCCACGTTCTGGGTCTACTCGCCCGCCGACCGCGAGGCCACCCTCAAGGTCGACACCCTCGGCGACGCGAACGCCCGGCTCTCCGTCAACGGGCACGACGTCCTGCACCTGGCCAAGGGCAGGAAGAGCGTGGCGGTCTCCCTCTCGGGCGGCGTCAACAAGGTGTCGCTGACCGGGAGTTCGTCCTCCACCCTCGTCGACCGCCTGACGGTCCGGCTCACCAAGAACGCGCTGCCGACGCGTACGTACGAGGCGGGTGACGCCAAGCTCGCGGGCTCGGCCACGCTGACCCCGCTCTCCCTGGCCACCGAGGGCACGGCGATCACCGGCATCGGCGGCGACCCCGGCAACGGCAACACCGCGACGTTCACCGTCCGCGCCGACCGGGCCGGCCTGTACGCGATGCGCATCCGCTACTCCAACCCGGAGCAGTCCGAGGCCACCCACTACAACCCGGACCCGCTCGCCCGCCACGCCGACATCAGCGTCAACGCCGGCAGGACACAGCGCGTGGGCTTCCCGCACAGCTTCCACCAGAACAACTTCTGGGAGCTGACCGTCCCGGTCCACCTGAAGAAGGGACAGAACACGATCGCCTTCCGCTCCGAGGAACTCCCGAACTTCGACGGCACCACCTACGCCTCGGACACCTTCCCCGGCGTCCTGCTCCGCTCCGCCTACGCGCCGCTGATCGACCGCATCACCGTCACGCGGTACTCGCAGGAGGTGCGCTGAGACGATGACCACCAACGGCGCCTGAAACGCGCCCGGAGGGCGAACAGCCGCTGCATCACGCCGCCTGCCTGCCCGCCGTCCACCCTCCGATGCCACAGACATGTGCCCGGGCCCGCCAAGTGCGGCGGACCCGGGCACCTGCCGTCCACCACCGCCCGGGCGACCCCGGCACTTCCCGCGCGGCGCAGCTCACGACTCTCCGCGCACACGGCACGCGCGCAGCAACGTCAAGGGGCCCTCCCGTCCACCGGACGAAAGGACCCCTGACCATGTGTTCCTCTGTGCCCCCGGCAGGATTCGAATCTGCGACACCCGCTTTGAATGAGTTCGATCCGTCCCGGGTCCGATAGAGCCTGTCTATGTGTACAGGGGCCACGGGAAGCAGCCGACAACTGCTGCTGTTCGGCGCCGTTGATGTCAGCATTGGATGTCAGCGGAACAGCTCTGGTACCGGGCAGACCTCCAGCGGCTCATCCGGCCGATCGGCCCAGTTCCACCAGACGTGCCGCCCGGTGCATCTCCACAACGCCCGGCAGACGCGCTGGTTGTCGTCCTCCCGGGAGGAGAGTACGAAGCCACCGGACTTCATGGGCTGACTGCACGTGGGGCAGGCCGGGGCGTCGCTGGTCATGTGGCGCACCTTATTGGAGAGCGACCGCGGCTCCGTGCTGAGATCGGTACGCCGTCGGAGGCCTGAACCTCAGCTCACGCAAGTCAGTAACGACGGTGGGTCAGTCGACCGACCAGGCGCGCGTGTGCCGCACGTTCCCAGCCTTGCCAGCGAAGCCAACGCGCAAGGTGCGGACGGACGTTGAGGTCTGGACTGTGTCCAAAGGCGGTCAGCTTGCGGCAAGATTGCACAGCACTGACAAGGTCGAAGTCGGGTTACCCGCGACCTTCCAGGGAAAGATCTCGAGTGCATCGCAGTGAGTCGGAGAGGGCTACTCATGAGCGGTACATCACGGTCGCGTCACGACAGGACAGAGCCGGGGCCGCCGTCCGAGCGCGGCTCCGATCGCTTCAGCGACGATCCCCCTGATCCCCTTGCCTCGCTGCTAGCCAAGGTCAACAACGGGGAACACATATCGACTCCTGGAGACAACGCAGGCGGCGAAGACCGCGACCCCCATGACGAGGAATGGCGGGAACACGATCGCCATGGCCCATACGCGCAGGGGCGTCGCCGGAGGAACTAAGCCAGAGGGCCGGACCGCTGATGAGGTCCGGCCCTCTGAACTGGCGGCGGATACGAGATTGGAACTCGTGAGGGGGTGCCCCCAACACGCATTCCACGTGGCGTTGTCGTACATCGGAGCGGGCTCGACGACGTCCGTATCCCCTGCTCACCTTGTGAGTGCCGAGCTGGACGGGAAGGAGCTCACGCTGAAGACGTCAGACGCAACGACCTACTGTCCAAGACTCACTACGTTCTCCGCTGCGAGAGATCTCCGGTTCGTAGAGTCCTTGGCTCGTGGTGCGCGGCTGACCCAGAACTGACGGCCAGTAACTACGTCTCGACTCACACCCGACACCGCTCTAGGACCGAGGTTGGGCCATCACGGGCGTGACCAGCGGATTACCTACCTCGGGCGGACGTCAGCGCACTGGCTTCGGCGAACCTCAAGTCCCCGTGAGTTCCCGTCCGTTCTGGCACGAGAGTGGCACGGCGGAGGGCTTCCGTGGTCGGCTGCTCAACTCAGTTGACCGGAGGAGCAGCGGTTGCCCTACTGCGATGTCGGACCGGGGAGGACCTGTGGCAGAACTGCCGGAGAGCGTAGATCGCGACATTCTGGAGGGGCGCACCATCCTCGCGGTGAAGAAGATTCGTGAGGCACAAGGATGCTCGCTCCACCAAGCGGTTGATCTTTACCATCAGCGCTACGGAGAGCTTCATCCTGAGCCGGTCTCAGTCCAGGAAGCTCCCCGGCCCCGCGTGCTGCGGTTCGAGCGGGACGGCACTTTGGTTGTGCTTGAGGGACTGAAAGACGGTCAAGAGCCGAAGAAATGA
Source organism: Streptomyces sp. SAS_270 (assembly GCF_052543295.1). NCBI lineage: Bacteria > Bacillati > Actinomycetota > Actinomycetes > Kitasatosporales > Streptomycetaceae > Streptomyces > Streptomyces sp. SAS_270. The sequence continues at coordinate 97,937 of NZ_JBMNDS010000006.1, read as the reverse complement.
GGTGGCGCTTCCCTGCCCTCGCACGGCCCGGAGAGGGCCCGAGACTCCCGCTGGGGAATGATCTCCCTGGAGGGGTGCGAGTGGACATGCTTGAGCTGATGGAGTGGCTGGCCGAGCGGGGGGTCACGACCGTGTTCAAGGTGGACGGTGATCGCATGACCGAGCACGGGAAGGCGTGGATGGTCATCGTCAGTGGTGGGCCGCTCGGCGAGGACTCGTTCTTCCGTGCGGACCTGGGTACGGCCGACGCGTGCCTTTACTCGTTGCCCGCTCACCTCGAGAGCAAAGGCTTGTCGCCGTTCGCGTGACCGCGTCGTCCTAGTGGTCGACGCAGCCACTCGATGCGAACTACGGGCGGGGAGATCGCTGAGGTCTCCCGACCTGATCACGGGAGTGGCAACGTTTCGTGCCGATCGCCTGCGGTTGCCACGGTTGCTGTACTTCTCTGCTGTACCGCAGATCAAGTGCCGATGATCCGCACGATCGGCTCCCGAGACACGACCTCGATCGCTCCCCAGTCGCCTTCGAGTTGGTAGATGGCCCCGAGCTGTCGCAGCACATCGATCCCGCCCCAGTCCTGCTCGCCGCTGACATCCACTGCCGGCCTGATGCTGCTCTGGCGGGTCCAGGTAAGTTCCTGAACCGCGGGAAACTCGATCACGGCCTTACGGAAGCAGGCCACTTCACCTTCGAGTGGGTCCCGGTATGACGGATGGGCCCACCCGATCATGAGATCCAGCGTGATGTTCAGTCGGCCTGGTGTGGCCCGAATCTCCAGGACGAAGCTGTCCTCCAGGCTCGTGCCGTCGAAGCCAGGGAAGCTCGTGTAGTGGATTGGTTCTGCCATGAGTTCCTTCCGGACAGGGGCAACGAGGGCGGCGGAGTCTCCATGACTGACACAAGCCATCGGGGCGCCGTCCATAGGTCGAGGACGGCGCCCCCGGTTGGGCACGGGATTTGAACCTGTGACCTCATCCTCATCAGGTCGGTCACGGGGAGTGACACCTTCGGGTCCCGCCGTCCCCAGGGCAGTCTGCTGCGGCGGAGCAACTTCCGGGACGACTGGATCAACGCGCGGACCAAGGCGGGCATCACGGAAGACGTGCATTCCACGATCTTCGGCACACCGGGAACACCCTCGCCGCGTCCGGCGCGAGCCTGCGTGAGCTGATGACCAGGATGGGGCACAGCACGCCCCGCGCCGCGCTGATCTATCAGCACATGGTCAGCGGCCGTGACCGTGAGATCGCCGATCGGCTCGGCTCGATGATCCGGAAGGAGCGTGGGGATGTGGCACCGTAGTGGCATTTCTGGCACGTGTGTGGCACGGCCGTAATCACGGCAAAGGGCCAGTCCGAGGCGATCATGCCCCTGAACTGGCCCTTAGTCGTGTGCCCCCGGCAGGATTCGAACCTGCGACACCCGCTTTAGGAGTTCGATCAGCGCTCGGTCCGGCCGCGGCTTCCTGCGCCGGCGTAGTCCACGTCGGTGCATGCAAGTGCGTTGGTGTCCGGCGCCGTTGATGTCACCTGTGGATGTCAGCCTGGGCTAGCGCTTCTTGCGTATCTTGCGCTTCTTCGCTTTGGCTTCCTTCTCCTTGCGCTGGGCCACGCTGTATGCCGACAACGGACCCTGATGCACTGGGCAACGGGCGGTGCCCGACACCACCTGCCTCTGACACCGACCGCCTGTCTTGGTGCGCGCGCCACACTTCGCCATGCCGTCTCCCCCTAGCCTGATGCGCAGTCTCCAAGCCCTAGGCACGGTGGCGCGCTTCCTTCCACCTGTGAAGGCGCGAAGCTGTACAAGCTGGAGTGCGCGGGCGCATGCTGCCGACCATCAGCTTGGGAAGCTTGGGTTTCAGGGAATCGGTAACTGTCCTGACCTGCGGTCGCCGCGCAGGACAAGCTCTTAACCCTCGATGATTTTCTCTCGCTCCAACACTCTGCGCACTTCTTCAAAGACGGAGGAGATGCGCCCCTTCGGGAACCTTATCTGCGTCAAGCCCTTGACGTTACTGAATTCGTCACACCCATCCTCAAGCATGACGATGGCGCGCCGAAATCCGAGCCTCCCCTGAAATAGACCCACTTCATGGACGACGCTCTGCCGAGCCTGCACTTTCCCTTCCGTCGTTTCATCCTCTGCGGTCATTATCACGAACGCAAATGCCGAACCGTCGAGCATTTGAGAAAGCCTCTCTGAAGTCGATATGCCCGGCTGTGGAACTCTGTTGTACTCTTCGTGTTCAAGGAATAGCCGATCTCGAAGGAAGTCTTTGAGCTCCCTCCAATCGCCAGCATGCCCGTGCCCAATGAAAATCTTCGTCGGGATTTCACGGTCCGTGGAGGTCATTCTTTCGCTCCTCGCGTATTCCGATGCATCAAGAGTTGGCGGAGGTGAATTACCCGCTTTCTCTAGCATTCGATCCAGCTTTGGAGAAATGCTGATCTTTATGTCCTTGAGACGCGTTCGCAACTCGCGGCGCTGTTCAGGACTGAAAGGAGCGTCGGACGAGAGGAGCCTATGTAGCAATTCGTCCTGCTCAAAGCCGAATCGGCGTTTGCGGCCGAGATGGGAGATCTTAGATTCTACAAACTTTACGAAGGAGCCATCTTCCGCAATCGGCGACTTATCCTCGACGTGCCTGAGTAGGCTCAGCAATGACTCGTGCTCTACGTGCATTCGAACCGTATAGTCGCGCAGTCGCGCAAGAGCATCGTGGTCCTTACTTACTTCTCGCCGCAGAATAACGTATGCGTGAGGAGCGTAAGGATCCAGCGCGGGCCGATAATGATAGAGGGAAAGTCCAACCTCTGGGATTGCTACGACTTCCTCGATGGATTCCGACGTGTCATGGGGGAAGATAAAGGAGGCTACTTCGACTTCGCGCGCCTCTAGCTGGACCAAGACCCACTGAGTGCCAGCTTCAATTGCCCATGCATCAGGCACTACATCGCCAGCAGCAGTCGCCCCAAGAATGTGAGATGCAATCAAGTCGCCCACCTCGGCCATCGCCTTGGGCTCGTGGAATGCTGCTCTCCTTTTTCCTTGAGGAACCTGTCCTTCCTTGGGTATCAGTCGACGCTTCTGGATTCTCACCGGTAGCCGTAGGAGACGGTCCACACATAGCGCGATTTCGCTGTAAAAAAGTGGGGTGTTCTGAGCCGCGAATGATCGGGAAAGCCCTAGCTCAAATCTACAGACAGGGAATACTTTGTTCCCGTCGCAAGTGACACAGCGATAAAGGAGATCGAATCCGGAAATCGGATTGCTGGCATCCCCAAAGTTATAGCTTGAGATGGAACTCGGCAGTCGTATCGCATGTGACGCCTTACAGTATGGCCTGCCGTCCGTGAAGGGCCCACCCTTGCTTAATGGCGAAGCAGCAATGCGCCCCGTGTATTGCATGAATTGACCAGGCTTTGGCGAGGGCCATTTCGGCAGGATAAGACGCTTACTGTCAGGATGCGTAAGGCTTCTGGCGTCGGACACTGGAAAACCGGTCAGCAGTAGCATAACCAGATACCCCCATGACGGGTGGTGTCCTGGCTCGTCAACACGCACGCCAGGACACCTGGCTTGCCATAGTGAATCTCGACTGTCTCAAGGACGAGGTTCATCGGCGCGCATCCGGGTGCCAAAAGGACGCAGTGCGCGCTTCCGCGTCGAGTCAGCTAGCCCGAACCCTTATCCAAGTTACGCCGCAATGTATTGCATGTCCAAAGATACTTGGCGACATGGGTTAGGTGAGGTCCACTGCCCTGCCGGTAGGCGCACCGTCCGCCGCAGAGGCAGTGGGCTCGTACGCCGGTGGCCGTCGTTGGCCACTGGTGAGCGGTCTCGGACGGCCCAGGGACGGCCCAGACCTGATCGGCTTCGGTGCAGCGCTCGACTGACGGCAGCGCCGTTCGATGTGGGCCGCCTGATGCTCAGCCGACGAAAGTTAGCCACGGCGGCGGGTGTGCCGACCGACCAGGCGCGTGTGTGTCTCGCTGCACCCCCACCGGCCTCAGCCACGTTATCGGTGCCGTCGACCAGAGCGAGCCGCGACGGCCGGCCCGTGGACGGCCCGTGGACGGCCCTGGCGGGCCTCCCAAAGCTCTCGGCTTGGGAAGCTTAGGTTTTCCCGTCAGCCGTACGCCACTTACCTGCGGTGGAGTGCTACAGGGGACCTGACCGCACCGGGGGTCAGTCCCCGCTGTTCCCCGTGGGGCCCCGCACGGTCTGGCATGCGAATGGCACGGATCTCTTCGCCCCGAAGCACCCAGGTGACTAGGCTTGGGCATGCACTAGCTATCTGCCTCGCTCGCCAGCAACCCTGCTCGGACGGACCGACCGGAGCCGATAATGGACCATCTCGAGTTCGAAGAGGAAGTTCGAACCGTCGCGCGTGCACTCTGGTCGACTGCCAGAGACGACGGCGCCATCAATTTGGATGGCGTTGAGCACGACGGCGTCTACTTTACCCACGATGTAGTGCATTGCGTTGAGGTTACGGTCTCTGGTCGAAAAGATAAGGCCGAGCACGATGGAAAGAAGCTCAGCAAGGCTATCATCAGATGGACTGGAAGTGACGGGCGAACCGCCCGAGGTTGGTTTGTAACTCTCGGCGAACCCACCACCGAACAAACCAAAGCACTCCAAGCAATTGACCGCCGGATTACCCCCATCTCCTTTAGGCGGTTCAAATCGCGCCTGTTTGACGCCTACCTATACGCTCAGCGGCGTGAGCAGATGACCTTCGGTAGCGCCATTAATCCAGCCGGCAAAGAGCAGGAACTCGAACGCTATATTCCGGCGGAGTTCGAAGCGATCAGTCAGGAGGGCAGTTTCACCTCTTCTCCCTCATTTAGTGATCTGATCGAGAGAGTCAAAGCGGCTGAGCGCTTTTGCTTCGTCGGCGACTATGGCATTGGTAAGAGTATGACGCTGCGAGAGATTTATCTCAGACTTTCGCAGGTGCATAAATCCGGAGAGAGTCTCCGACATCCGGTGCATCTCAACCTACGTGATCACTGGGGGCAGCGCAGCCCGCGCGTGGCCCTAACCCAACATGCTGAGGACCTGGGTTACGATCGGCCAGACCAGATAATTGCCGCCTGGAGGGCTGGTTACGTTGACATCCTCCTGGACGGATTTGACGAAATCGCAGCACCCGGGTGGAGCAGCGACATCGTAGAATTGCGTCATTCTCGGCGCAGGGCGGTCGAATTGGTTCGGCAGTTTTTTGACAAGACTCCGCCGAAAGCGTCTGTAGTTGTCGTGGGTAGGCGAAGCTATTTTGACAGTCTAGATGAATTGAATAGTTCCCTATTTAATGGGGAATCGTGTACACTGCTGGAAATTTCAGAGTTCAACGACAGGCAGATCAAACAATATCTTCGCGGTAAGAATTGGCAGGGGTTGCCCGATTGGCTACCGAAGCGACCCCTGCTGATTGGCTACCTAGTCAATAAGAAAATTCTGGAAACCGATTTGGGACCTCTGCACGGGCTCAGTCCAGCAGAGGGCTGGGACTGGCTCCTTGATCAGATCAGCAAGCGCGAGGCAAGCATCGAGACGGGGCTTGATGGCCCCACAATTCGGTTGACAATTGAACGGCTTGCTTCGGTGGCTAGGAAGAGTGCTAGTTGTCTTGGACCGCTTACGTACGCAGAGATAACCGAAGGGTTCAAATTTATTCGCGGGCGGGAGCCAAGTGATGATCAACGAACAATTCTGCACCGCTTGCCGGGCCTGGGATCAGATCCGAACTTCGAGGAGGGAACCCGGGAATTTGTTGACATCGACTTTGCTGGCGCTGCGCAAGCAAGGGACGTTTCATCGTTCATCGTAAACCCCTTCGCGGTCGACGTGCAGACTGTGCGGGCATGGAGTCAATCTCTACTGCAGTCGGGAATTGAAGTGGCAGCCCTGCAATGCCGCGAGGTAGCCACCGATGGAACAATCGCAACGGCATTGTCCTTCGCTCAGCGAAATGACCTCGATACTGTGACTGCTGATGTCGCACGAGTGGCACTCTCCTTGGGGCTTTCCGTCCCTGGCTCATTCAATTCCGACGAGGTGTTGATTCCACACTTGGAATTCTATGAAGGGTTCGGAGATTTCTCGGGTGTCCAATTCTCCCGCTGTGGAATCGAGACACTTGTTCTCGATGGGGAAATTGATGCAAGTCGCATGCCCCGGTTTGAGGGTTGTTGGTTTGAGAGAATCATCGGTCGATTTAGCCAAGAAGATCTGCCTGGAGCCGCCTTCTTGGCGTGCACCTTCGGCGAGTTTCTTGACTCTTTCGAAAGGAACGCCGATGTGCTGCGAAGCTCACTTCCGGCTGGCGTGCGCGTAATGGTTACGCTGCTACGAAAACTGTATCTCCAGCGCGGGAGCGGCAGGGCGGAGGGGGCCCTGGTACGGGGAATGGAGCAGGCTAGCCGCGAGTTGGTTCCTGGATGTTTGGAGATCATCAGGAAAGAGAATCTCGCCACTTCTGTTAAGCTCAACGGGCGAATTGTTTGGCTTCCGTCTCGCTCGACACAGAAGAGGGTTAGCGCCTTTGTTTCAGCCCCTCGTGGAAGTGGAGATCCGATCTTTAGCATGGCTAATCGACTCACGTAGAGGTTTCAAGGGGCGCGCAATTCTCCGGCACTGCTTCTTAGTGGCGGAGCCAAGGCCCCGCTCTTAGGTGTAGCGAGACGCAGAGATTGGCGTAGCGGTTTTGGGGCCATTATTTTTGAGGCTCGCGTCCAAAATGGCTGCGTAAAGCTGCGGAGCCGACCGCCTCAGCCGCGATGTACCTATTCCCTGACAGCAGGCGGCTGATTGTTGTGCGCGCGGCACGGACGCCGGCCGGGCTGGAGCGGGGCGGAGACAGGAGCGCAGGCCCGGCCGGGGGCCGGGCCGCGCGCGGGGAGCGGAGCGAGCCGCCTTGAACCAGTAGAGAAAGTTGTAACTCAGTCTGTGGTGTAGGGCTTGAAGTCGTCTGTGCAGGCCGGGAGTTCAGCGCCTTGCCGGTGGGCGAAGGGGAGGAAAAGCACGGGTCGGACCGTCCAAGTGACGCGGGTATTGCCCTGGTTGATCGACATTGAGCAGGGTTCCGCGCGCAGGAGGGCTCTGCGGGTTTCGATGCGGCCCTCGTAGAGCCAGTCCCATACTTCGTCGGAGGCTGTGGCGTCGAGGGCTGAGGTGATGGTGCGCAGGGCGATGGCGATCCAGCGGTCTGCTTGTGCGGGTGAGTGGGCGTCGAAGGAGCCGAGGAGGGCCGGCCGTCGTGCCTCGGTGAGGTCTTCGGTCCAACATTCGCACCAGTAGCCGCGGGTGAGGTCGTTCATGAGGGCGCTCCCGGCGGGTAGGCCACGAGGACGTAGCGCGTGGTGTCGTCGTGCAGGGTGAGTTGGTAGGCCGTGCCGGTGGTCAGGTGGGCGAGGGCTCGTTCGTGCTCGGTCTCGTCCGTGAGCCAGTGGCGGCCTGGTTGGGTGTATGCCGGGTCGAGCTGGTCCGTGATGTTCCTCGTGCGCTCGCGCAGCCATCGCAGGGCCAGGCGGGGGCTCGCCGTGTCGTGTGATCCCAGGAGGATCGAGCTGGTCTCGTGCAGGGGGTAGGCGACAGCCCAGCAGCGGTACGCGCTGCTCTGCTGCTCCCTCGGTAAGTCCTCGGTGGCTGTCGGCGTCAGCATGCGTGGCCTCCCGGACGGGCGTCCGTGAAGAGTTCCGCGGTGACCGTGTGGCCGCCCTGGCTGTCGTGGACGACCACCCGGTGCGCGATCGCGCTGACCATGCCGAGACCCCTGCCGTGCTCGGCGTCCTCGTCCTGGTGCTCGACCTTCGGGGCCGCGCCGGTGCCCCCGTCGTCCGTGACCGACAGGGCAACTACCTGCGGCGACACCGCGAGCGCCAGATGGAAGCTCCCCGACTCCTTGCCGCTCGCGGTGTGCAGGATCGCGTTCGCGCTCAGCTCGCTCACGATCAGTTCCGCGTCCTCCGCAAGGGGCGACCCGCGCAGGATGTCGCGGGTCCAGCGGCGGGCCCGGCTGACCTCTTCGGGGAAACCTGGGCAAGTGAGGCCCCAGACCCGGGCGGTGCTCGTATACTCGTGCATACAAGTTCCTTCGTGCTGGTAGGCCGCCATGTGCAGCGGGTTCGGGCTAGACGAGTTTCACGCCGTCGTGGGCGCGGATGGCCGGCGGAGACGCCGCGTCGAGTGCGTCCAGGACGCGGATCGCGTATGCCTCGTCGGCGAGGTCGGTGACTTCGTCGCGGGTGGCCCAGCGCAGCGCGCGGGTCTCCTCGCCGGTGGTGGGTGTGCCGTCGGCGGCCTGGCAGCGGAAGACGAGCGAGACGATCAGGCCCGTCATGTTCTTGTAGACGCCGGTGAGGGTCGCGGGAAGCGCGATCTTGATGCCGGTTTCTTCGAGGACTTCGCGTTGCAGGGCCTCGGGGATGGTTTCCTCGCGTTCGAGGACGCCACCCGGGGGTTCCCACTTGCCGTTGTCCCGCCGCTTGATCAAAAGGGCCCGGCCCTGGTCGTCGACGATGACTCCGGCAACGCTCACGGAGTGCGGACGGTCAGTGCTCACGTTCCTCGGCCCTCTCGGATGGCTAGGCTCTCCACCGTAGCAACAACACTCGCCCACTCGTCTAGATACCTAAAGGAGTACACGTGACGTCACTCCCGAGCCTGCTCGGTGCTGTCGACCCCACGAGCGATCGTGCGGTCTTCCGGCAGATCGCCGACCAGCTGCGCGAGGCCATCGACCGTGGGCGGTTCAAGGAAGGCGAAAAGCTGCCCTCCGAGGCAGAACTCGTCGAGCACTACGGCGTTTCCCGGATGACCGTCCGCAACTCCTTCTCCATCCTCCAGGGCGAGGGCCTGGTCCACGCCGAGCACGGCAAGGGCGTCTTCGTACGGCCACGACCGCCCGTACGCCGCCTCGCCTCCGATCGCTTCGCCCGTCGTCATCGCGAGCAGGGGAAGTCGGCGTTCATCGTCGAGGCCGATGCGGCCGGCAGTCACCCCCAGGTCGACAGCCTGGAGGTCAAGGAGGAGAAGGCCAGCCAGGACATCTCCACCCGGCTCGGTTCCGTGCGGCGGGTGCTCGCCCGGCGTCGCCGGTACCTCCTCGACGGCAAGCCGGTGGAGTTCGCTACCTCGTATCTGCCGCTGGACATCGCACGGGGCACCCAGATCGCCGAGCCCAACCCCGGTCCCGGCGGCATCTACGCCCGCCTCGAAGAGCTGGGCCATCACCTCGACCACTTCGAGGAGGAGATTCGCGCCCGGATGCCCTCGCCCACCGAGGTCAAGACACTCCGGCTCGCCTCCGGCGTCCCCGTCATCCACCTCATCCGCACCGCGTACGACACTGAGGGACGAGCCGTCGAGGTCTGCGACACGGTCATGGCAGCGGACGCGTACGTCCTGTCGTACCAGCTCCCGGCGACGTGAGGGCCTGAACGGCGGTGGTGCGCGGGGCCGCTGCCCCCGAACTCGTACACCCCAACAGGCATACTCGTATAGACGAGTGGGCAAGTGGTGTGGCAGGGTAGTCAACGCGTTCCCGAACCCTCGGGCCCGCAGACTGCATCTTGTATAGACGAGTAGATGGGAAGAAATCTTGCGCACCATCCGTGTGGAGACCTCGGCCGCGACGATCCTGCTGACCGAGGCACCCGAGCCGAAGCTCCGCGACCGCCAGTCCGGTGAGCGGGCGACGGACGCCGTTAGCGGCGAGCCGCTGATGACGCTCGGCGTCGTCTACATCGAGGAGGGGGAGTCGTCCCTGATCAAGGTCACGGTTGCGGAGGGCGGTGTCTCCGAGGGTCTTACTCTCGGCGCGCCGGTCGCGCTGCCGGGGCTCATCGCCCGGCCGTGGGAGAGCGTCTTCAACGGGCAGCAGCGCCACGGCATCGCCTTCCGTGCCGCCGCCGTCACTCCGGCCGCTTTCCCGGCCGCCATGGGGGATGCCGCCTGATGACCGACCTGACGACGCTTCTGGAGGTGGGTGGTCCCGTCGCCGCACTCGGCGGTGGGGCCGCCTACGCCCGGGCCCAGCACCCGGGCATCTACTGGTCCACGGTCGGACTGCCGATATCCACGGCCAGACTGCTCAGCTCGTACGGCTCGGTCATGGAGGCCTGCGGCCTGACCGTCGCGCCGTCCAGGCTGCGGATGCTCGCCATCCAGGCCACCACTCGCCGCGAGGTACGGCCCGTGCCGCCGCGTCGCGGGATCATCCGGCCCACCTCGACCGGCCTGCGGCTTCGGCTGCGGCTCGCCCCGGGGCAGGAGCCCGCCGACGTCGCCGCCTCGGCCGAACGGCTGCGGCATGCCTGGGGAGTTCACGCCGTGTACGTCACGACCGTCAAGCCGGGTGTGGTCGAACTGCGGCTCGTCGGCTTCGACGTCCTTCGACGGGTGCGGATGCCCCGCAAGACCGAGGCAGGGTTTCTCAAGGTGCCCGTGGCCCTGCGTGAGGACGCCACCCCCTTCGTACGTGACTACCGGACCGTTCCGCACCAACTCACCCTCGGCGCAACCCTGTCGGGCAAGTCCATGTACCTGCGTCACCTCGTCGCCGGACTCGCGCCGCAATCTGTCGCCATGGTCGGCATCGACTGCAAGCGCGGGGTGGAGCTGGCGCCGTTCGCCCCGCGGCTCTCGGCCCTGGCCACCGACCCCGAGCAGGCGGCGGAACTGCTGCCCATGCTCATCAAGGAAATGGAGGACCGCTACGACCTGATCAAGACCCGGCAGGGCATCGCCCCGGGTACGCCCGACGAGGAGATCACCTCCGACATCTGGGGCCTGCCCGAGCATCAACGCCCGGTGCCCGTCGTGCTGTTCGTCGACGAGGTGGCCGAACTCTTCCTCGTCGCCACCCGCAAGGACGAGGAACGGCGCGACGAGATGGTCACCCAACTCATCCGCCTCGCCCAGCTCGGCCGCGCCGCCGGGATCTACCTGGAGGTCTGCGGCCAGCGCTTCGGCGCCGAACTGGGCAAGGGCGCGACCATGCTGCGGGCCCAACTCACCGGCCGTGTCTGCCACCGCGTCAACGACGAAGCCTCCGCAAAGATGGCACTCGGCGACATCGCCCCCGAGGCCGTATCCGCCGCCTGCGCCATCGCTCCCAAACGGCCCGGCCTCGCTGTCGCGGGCGACACCTCCGGCGGCTGGTCCCGCATCCGCACGCCGTACCTGTCCCTCGGCGACGCCGCCGAGATCTGCCACCAGTCGGCAGGCCTGGTCCCCGACCTGCCCGCGCTCAAGCCGTTCCAGCCCTACGTGGCCGTACGACCGGTCGAGTCACCGGCCCCGGTCGTCCAGCCGCACCCGCTGACCGACTGACCCGCGCCCCTTCCCTTCCTTCGCGGTCGGCGTGACCGCCTCGCGCCAACTCCCTACCCCACCCATGCCCGAAACCGGAAGGAGTCGCAGCATGCGCGCCCAACTGGCCCGCGTCGACGCGGTACTCGTCCAAGCGGTCATCGCGGCAGCGCTGTCCTTCGCCCACCTGCACGACGTCGCCTCGGCGGCCGGACAGGACGGATGGAAAGCCTGGGCCTACCCAGTCTCGGTCGACCTGCTGCTCGTCGCCGCCTGGCGTCGACTGCGCTCCGGCGACGCGAAAGCCGCTGGCTGGTGCTGGTTCGTCATCGCGCTCACGGCGTCCCTTGGCGCGAACGTCGCCACTGCCGGACTGCTCGACATGGACGCCGTGCCGGCCTGGCTTCGCATCCTCGTCGCGGGCTGGCCCGCGGTCGCCTTCCTCGGCGGAACACTCCTCGCGCACTCGACGCCGCCGGTAGTCGACGAGGACACCGAGGACCAGGAGGACGCCGCCGAACCCGCCCCCGAGGCACCCGCACGGCTCTCCGACGAGCCGACACCCGCTCCCGCCCTGGCTCCAACTCCGGCTCCGGCTGCCGTATCCGTCCCGGCCGCCCTGGTCGACCACGCCCGCAAGGTCGCCGCCGAGCACCACACCCGCACCGGTACGCCGATCGACACCCCAACACTCCGCGCACGTCTCGGTGTCCCTGGGCCCATGGCGGAGGCCATCGCCGCCCAACTCGCCTGAAAGGAGGGCCCACCATGCCTCTCTTCACCTTCAACACGATCGCCGACTACCTCGACGCAGCCCGTCAGATGGCCGACTCCGGCCGCCCGGCGCTGGCCCGGCTCCTGGCTGAAGAAGCCGCGGACCGCGCCGCCGACCCTGACCAGGCCGCCCGCATCCTGCGCGACTTCCCCGGCCTCAACCTGCGACAGGAGGACTGACCATGCCCAGCCCGAACCGCTTCCGCAACGTGATCCGCATCGGCCCCGTGCAGGTCGGCACGTCCTACGACGGCCGAGGCCGCGAGAAGCACACCGCCGCCTGCACCGCCCCGCGCTGCGGCTTCTCCGCCGACTACGACAGCCGCGCCGCCGCCGAGCTGGCCGCCCGCACCCACCGCTGCCCCGTCCGCTGAAAGGACCCCGAACAACGTGACCGTCAGCCTGCCGCTTGTCGTCGTCCTCGGCTTCTTCGCCTGGGGAGCGGTCAAGTTCCTCGGCGTCCGCACCTGGATCGTCGTCGTGATCGCCCTGTTCGGCTTCTGGCTCTCGCACACCTTCATGGCCCCGGCCATCGAGTCCGGCACGCGCTCCGGCGTGGACGTCGTCAACGGCTCACATGACTAGACGAGTAGGCAAGGAGAGCTTCGCCGTGTTCCTGCCCAAGTACCCCGACAACCCGACCCCGCCGCCCGCGCACACTCACACCCCGGCCGACCCGGCACCCGTGCAGCGCGCGATACCGCCACTCTCCATCAGCACTGGAACGGTCGCGGCCGTGCTCGTCGGCGGAGTCGTTCTGACCGCGCTCCTGGCCGCCGTCGCCGTCACGGCCATCTCGGTCGCCATCGCCGCCGTGGTCCTGCGCTCCATGCTCCGCGACCACCACCGCCGCTGACCAGCGGCTGACTCCCGGGGCGGCCTCGATACCGCCAAGCATCCGCCGCCCCGGGAGCCCGTCACCTCCTGACCGAGCCAGCCAGAAGGAGAACGCCATCTTCACCCGCACCACCCCGCCCCCACTGCCCGAACTCGCCAAGCTGGCCTCGCACGGCGCCCTGCCCGGTATCCTCCGGCAGCTCTCCGGCCTCGGCGGCTGCACCCACCCGATCCGACTCGACGGCCACCGCACCGAGTACGACGTTGACACGCGGACCGGGGAAATCGGCAACGTCCTCCACCACCTCGACTCGTCCACCCTCCCGGCCGGCCAACTCCTCGTCCGCTGCAACAACCGCCGTACAACCCGCTGCGAGGCCTGCGCCGAGGTCTACCGCCGCGACACCTTCCACCTGATCAGCTCGGGCCTGCGCGGCGGCAAGGGCATCCCGGAACACGTCGCCGCCCACCCCCGCGTGTTCGCCACCTTCACCGCCCCGAGCTTCGGCCCGGTCCACAACCGCCCCTCCAGCGGACGCGCCTGCCGGTGCGGCGCCCGCCACGACCAGGACGACGCCGCACTCGGCACCCCGCTCAACCCGGAGACGTACGACTACGAAGCGGCCGTGCTCTGGAACGCGCACGCCGGTCCGCTCTGGCGACGCTTCTCGACCTACCTGCGCCGCGAGGTCGCCAAGCGGGCCGGACTCTCACAGCGCGCGTTCCGCGAGCACGCGCGCGTGTCCTTCGCCAAGGTCGCTGAGTACCAGAAACGCGGAGCCGTCCACTTCCACGCGGTCATCCGGATCGACGGCTCCGGCGGCGGAGACACCCCGCCCCCGCCCTGGGCAACGGCCGAGCTGCTCACCGACGCCATCCGCACCGCCGCCGCCAAAGTCCGCGTGGACGGCCCCGTCATCGACGACCGCGCGCACGCCTTCGCCTTCGGCCGCCAGCTCGACGTCCGCACCATCCGTAGCGCCGACTTCACCGACGGCCAGGAACTCACCGAACGCGCGGTCGCCGCGTACATCGCCAAGTACGCCACCAAGGGTGCCGAGACCGCGACGGGAGCTCTCGACCGCCCGCTCAAGTTCCTCGCCGAACTCGCCCAGCTCGACATCAGCGACCACGCCCGCCGCCTGATCCGCACCGCCTGGACCCTCGGCGCCCGCAAGGACCTGGAAGACCTCCGCCTCCGTGCCTGGGCCCACATGCTCGGCTTCCGCGGCCACTTCTCCACCAAGTCCCGCCGCTACTCCACCACCCTCGGCGCCCTCCGCACCGCCCGCGCCGAATGGCGCCGCGCCCAAGCCACCACCACAGCCGAACCCGCCGAGCGCGAGCCCGACACGACGTACGTCCTCGCCCACTGGGCCTTTGCCGGAACAGGCCTGTCCTCCGCCGAAGCGTGGCTTTCCGCATCCCTCGAACCCGCCCCCGGCACAGAAGGAGAGCCAACTCGTGCGTGACGAAGAGCTGTTGACCGTGCCGGACGTCATGGCGCGACTCAAGCTCGGGCGGTCCACGGTCTACGACCTGATCCGCTCCCGTCGCCTGCCCTCGATCACCATCGGCCGGTGCCGCCGTATCCCGGTGCGGGCTGTCCACGACTACATCACCAACGAACTGGAGGCTGCTGCCTGATGGCCCAGCAACGCAAGCGCAACCCGAACGGGGCGGGCACCATCACCAAGCGCAAGGACGGCCGCTTCCAATGCGCCGTCTATGTGCTCCAGCCGGACGGCACCCGCGCCCGCAAGTTCGCGTACGGCAAGACCTGGGCCGAGTGTGACGCCAAGCGCCGCGAACTGCTCGCCAAGGTCGACCAGGGCGTACCCGTGCCCACCCGCTCGGCCAAGCTGTCCGAGTGGCTGCCGTACTGGCTGGACAACGTGATTCAGCCCCGGCGGAAGCTCAGCACGTACGACAAGTACGAGGCGCACGTTCGGCTCTACCTGGTGCCCCGGCTCGGTTCGAAGCGGCTCGAAGCCCTCGGTGTCGCCGACGTGCGCCGCTTCCTCGTCCGTCTGGAGAAGGAGGCCACCGCAGCAACCGCCAAGGAATCGCACCGAGTTCTGCGCTCGGCGCTGTCATCCGCCTGCCGCGAGGAACTGATCACGCGCAACGTCGCGAAGCTCGTCGAGCCGCCCCGCACCGACAACCCGGAGTTGAACCCCTGGACTCTCGACGAGACGCTCGACTTCCTCGCCGCCTCCCGTAAGGACCCGCTCTACGCGGCCTTCGTGCTCGCCATTGCCATGGGCCTCCGCCGGGGAGAGATCATCGGCCTTCGCTGGTCAGACCTCGACCTCGACGGCCGCGTCCTCCACGTCCGCCAGCAGGTGCAGCGTCGTCGTGGCGTTCTCTACGACGACGACCCGAAGAGCCGCCGTCGCCGAGTCGTCCCGCTGCCTGCCCTCTGCATCGCACCCCTCCGCTGGCACCGCATGCGCCAGACGGCCGCCCGCATCAAAGCGGGGGAGAAGTGGCAGGAGTCGGACTACGTCTTCACCACCCGCACCGGCCGTCCGGTCGAGCCGCGCAACGTGTACCGCTCCTTCACCCGTGTCGCCGAGTCCGCAGGGATCCGAGTGATCCGGCTGCACGACGCCCGGCACGGCACCGCCACCCTCCTCACGGCGGCCGGAGTCGCACCCCGCGTCGTGATGGAGATCCTCGGACACAGCCAGATCAGCATCACCATGGACGTGTACACGCACGTCGTCCAGGACACGCAGCGCGAGGCCATGAGCCACATGGACCGGCTACTGCGAAAGCGGCGCCCCGGTCGCCAGTGACCGCACCCGTTGATGTCAGAAGTAGATGTCAAAGGCCCCGGACCATGATCGGTCCGGGGCCTTTGCGCTGGTGCCCCCGGCAGGATTCGAACCTGCGACACCCGCTTTAGGAGAGCGGTGCTCTATCCCCTGAGCTACGAAGGCGGGCCTTGCGTAAAACGTGGCTGAATGCTCTGAGCGAGCATTCGTCCCCGCCGCGGCAAGGATGGGATGCCCCTGAGGGCGGCCCCTGACAGGGTAGCGGATCAGGCTGGTGTGGTGGGGCCGAGACGGGTGCCTCGGCCCCATTCATGATCGGCGGGCTCCCCGTTGCCGTCGCTGAGGTTTGCTGGCTTCGGCGTCTGCGTCGGAGTGGGTGGGGGTCTTCTCTGTAGCGGGCCGGGGCCTGAGGGGATGGACGATGAACGAGGTTGCGGACGCGGCGGTGGCAGGGAGACGCTGGCCCGCCGGATGCTGCGCTGCCCCGGACTGCGGCGCGGTGCTCAAGACCTGAGGTCAGGCCCGGCCCCGGACGGTCCGTGACCTCGGCGGCGGACTGACCGCGGCCGGGCCGGACCGGGCTCGCTGCACCGGCTGCTGCCGCCACTTCGGCTCCGACTACCTGTTTCTTCCCGGCAAGACCCACCACGTGCTCCTCGAACCCGGCTGGCGCGAGACGGCCGACCACATCACACCTGGCTCGAGCGCCAGACCTGGTAGGGGGGCCCGCGCGCAGGCGCGGGCCCAACCCATCGTCCGAGAAGCACTGCAGTACGGAGTCCCTCGGGTAGCGGTGTTCTGTGGACATACGCTGTGTTGCCTCATGTCGTGTTGCGGCTGAGGGAGTCAAATGGCGTACGAGTGGCGGCTGTTTTGGGTGGGCGACGGGGGCGATTCCGCAGGAGGCCGACCTGTCCCCGGCTGGGAGGACTTGGAGGATCGCGAGCGGGTGCTCGGGCTGCGCGAGCGGCAGCCGATCCTCGTCTCGCCGGACGGCCGGGTCGATCCTCGGCTGAGTGAGTGCCTCCGACGCTCGGCGTTCTCTGCCAAGGCGCAGGGCACCCAGGTCACGTACGCCCCGCTCTACCGGCTGTTCTTCACGTTCCTGTGGGAGCGCGGGCTGGACTGGGACGAGGCGTCGGAGGACGACGTCGAGGACTGGGAGGACTTGCGTCGACGAGGGGGTGACGAATCCGGTGCCGGTCGACGGCGGAACGTGGGCGAAGGAGCAGGCCGCGCTGAAGCTGCTGTACGGCATCGCGGCCCAGCGTGGCTTTGTGCTGGCGAACCCGGTGACGCTCGCCTCGCCGTCGGACGTGAAGACCTCGGACGTGAAGTGGCCGTCGCCCCGGATCGTGGCCGGCCGGCTGCGCACTCCGGTCGCGTCGTGCGCGAACTTTCCTCAACTCCGACTACGGCACGGCCGGGATGCCGTGCGCGGAGTCGTTCCTGCTGTGCTTCGCCTGCCGAAAGCACTGACCGCACACGCCTTTCGTGGTGACGGGCGGACGAAGGTGCCCGGCCTGATGCAGGCCGGGCACCGAGTCGGCGTACGCGTCGGGCGTGCGCCTGCCCGTGCCTGGCGCGACATGAGGCCCGGGACACCTGGTGCAGGTCAGACCTTCGATGGCAACTGTGCCGGGAGGTCGGCCGACGGCTCCGTCGCCGGCCGTGGTTCCGGCTCGAGCAGCGGGTCGGGTTTCCCGGTGTGCAGGACCGAGACCACGTGGGCGGTGTCTAGGGCCTTCTCCCAACGGGCGACGACGAGGGTGGCGACCGCGTTGCCGGCGAGGTTGGTCAGGGCGCGGCATTCGGACATGAACTTGTCGATGCCGAAGATGAGCATGATGCCGGCGGCGGGGACGGTGCCGACGGTGGAGAGGGTTGCGGCGAGGGCGATGAAGCCGGCGCCAGTGATGCCGCCGGACCCCTTGGAGGTGAGGATCATGACGGCGAGCAGGCCGAGCTGCTGGCCGATGGTCAGTGGGGTGTCGGTGGCCTGGGCGATGTAGACGGCGGCGAGGGAGAGGTAGATGGAGCTGCCGTCGAGGTTGAAGGAGTAGCCGGTGGGGACGGTGAGTCCGACGATGTCGCGGCGGATGCCGAGCCCTTCGAGCTTGACCATCAGGCGTGGCAGGGCGCTCTCGGAGGAGGAGGTGCCCAGCACGAGGACGAACTCCTCGCGCAGGTAGCGCAGCAGCCGGAAGATGTTGATTCGAAGCGCGGCGGTGACCGCGCCGAGGATGACGATCACGAAGAACGCGGATGTGCCGTAGAAGAGGCCGATGAGCTGTCCGAGGCTGGTCAGGGTGGAGATGCCGTACTTGCCGATGGTGTAGGCCATGGCGCCGAAGGCGCCTACGGGGGCGGCCAGCATGACGTAGTGCAGGATCTTGAAGACGACCGTGCTCAGGCGCTGGATGCCGTCGACGAGGGGGTCGCCGACGGGGCCGACAGCTTTGAGGGCGATGCCGAAGAGGACCGAGAAGAAGATGACCTGGAGGATGTTGCCCTCGGCGAAGGGGCCGACCGCGCTGCTGGGCACGAGCTTCGCGAACCTGAAGAGCTGGCGCATTCTGACCAAGGTCCGCATGAACGTCCATCACGCCACCACGCTGCTACGGGCCCTGCTCGTTCTGGCGAACTGCGAAGTCCAGCGGTGACAGACGATCACCCGACGGCGATCACTCCGCCTGCCGGCACGAGGACAGCATCACGGGCTCACACCAGTACCGCGACCTGTGAGTTCAAGATGAAACGATCTCAATAGTGCCAGCCACTCGACGGCACTGGGGCGGTCCCACCCAGCGCAAGGCCCGCCGCGAGTACGAGAACCGCGTCGACTCACTCCCGGTTGCCAGCCGGCGCTGAGCGGACCGAGCACCAACCCGTCAAGATCAAGTACTGGCACACGAAGGAGGAAGAACCCGCTGGCCATGGGGCCAGGAGCTCAGCCGGGCTCAGAGGAACTCACGGGATGTCGCACACATGACCGCACCCCAGCCCACCGGACACCTGTCCCAAGGACGGGCCAAATTCGGCCTACACAGTCCTGACCGAACCCGTCACGCAGTGCGCCGTGCCGGCATGCAAGAGATCCCGGCCCCGGGCAACCGGGACCGGGAGCCTCAAGGGCGCCGTCGGACAGGATCAGTGAACTGTGGCAAGTCGGTAGGCCCGTATGACGGTCTGGGTGACGGTGTTGCCCGCCTTGTCCGCTGCGCTGATCCGCAGGGAGACGTATCCGGCGCGACTCGGGTGGTGGAGCAGAACACTGCCGGTAGTGCCGTGGCGGGTGACATGGACGGTCTTCCAGGTGTGGCCGTCATCGTAGGAGACCTGGAGGGCCAGCCGCGTCACCGCCGACCGTTCGGCGCCCGTGGGGCGCTGCACAGTGAGCGGGACGCGGAAGGTACGGCCGGCAGGGGCAGCGCTGTTGAGGTCGACGGCTCCGCCGGTGCGTACGGTCAGCAGCGGCAGCGCCGAGGTCCTTGAGCCGCTGGGTCGTGCCGAGGCGAAGCCCCAGGCCAGCGTGGAGCGAGTGCCGAGCGCCGTCCAGTCGGCCGTGCGCGTGGCGCGGGTGGTCAGGGTGTAGCGGCGGTTGGCGGCGCTGGGGACGGTGAAGCCGATGTTCGAGAGGTCTCCCGTTCGGTCGATGACCCGTCCACCGGAGGACAGCACGGCCTCGCCGTCGGCCCCGAAGTTGGAGGAGCCGTCGAGGCGCTGCCCGGTGCCTGTGGCCGCATACGGCGCCAGGTCCAGGGCCACGTAGTTGCCCTTGCGGGTGGAGCTGTAGACGGCCGGGCCGACGGGGGCCCGGTTCCAGTCGACGGTGTACGTGCGTCCGGCCTGGTAGCGACGGACCGCGGTCGTCTCGTCATGGTCCGGGAGAGTGCCGTCGGGCCTGTTGTCCGTCGTCCCGAAGAGGTCGAGGTAGTGCGTCCAGGTGAGTCCGGGGGCGGCTGAGTAGTACTCGGTGACTCGGCTCGGCAGTGCGGTGTGCAGCGTCGGGATGAACGGCATCAACTCCGTCACGTTCGTCGGCTGATCGGAGCGCATGGCTGCTACCCGCCTGCCGCCCTGGGAGGCGTAACTGGCGTGCACGGTGGCCAGTTGCCGGTCGTGGACGACGGGGTTGGTGTCGGCAGGTATGCCGCCGTTGTGTGTCTGCCGCAAGGAGTAGCGGTAGGCGCCGCCCGAGTCCTTGCCCGTGAGGGTGGCGGAGGCGGCGTAGCGGACGCCCGGGGCCTGTGCGGTGGGCGTGGCGTACAGGGTGGCCTTGCTGCCGACGACGGCGGTGAGTGAGTAGCCGTCGATTCCCTGCCCCCCGGCCAGCGCGAGGGTGGCCGAGGTGGAGATCGCTGTGGCGTCGCGGTGGTCGACGCGGGCCGAGACCTTGCCGGCCTTGCGGCCGTCGAGTGTCACGGTGCGGTCCTGGTCGGTGCGGATGCCGGTGGCGGCGAGCAGGGTCCGGGTGCCGGTCCGGGTGCCGGAACTGTCGAACTCGGCCAGGCTGTCGTCGATGCCGAGGATGGTGTAGTCGTCCTTCGGCAGGCGCAGCCGGAACGTGCCGTCCGAGCCCAGCCGGATGTCCTGCTGGATGCCGGTGTGCGGGCCGAAGACTGTCAGCAGTGCGCCGGCGGCTGGCTTGCCCTCGTGGTTGAGGCCGGTGACGGTCAGCGTGTGGCGTGCGGGTTCGGCGAAGAGGCCGACCGCGGTACGCACCGTGGTGTCTGCGGCGGTGGCGAGGACGGCGCCGCCGTAGCGGCCGACCTGGGCCTTGGTGGTACGGCCGGTGACGTTCGCGGTGGCGGTGCCGTGCGCGGGGACGGTCACGCTGGTGGCGCCCAGGGAGAACATGCCGGCCGGGGCCCGCTTGCCGCCCGGGCCGTAGACGTCCGAGGCGAGTTTGAGGGTGACCGCCTGGTCGCCGTCGTTGCGGTAGGTGATCTGCCGAGTGGCGGTGGTGTCGGCGTGCGGCCAGGCGAACAGGCCCAGGTTGGCGGCGCCGGAGGTGGCGTGAACCGTCTGTTTCAGGGCGCGCACGATGTCGAGGCGGCCGGAGCCCTGTTGGAAGGCGGTCAGGTTCTTCAGGCCGTGCGCCGAGGAGGTCAGGGCCCGCTTGAAGTCGGCGGCCTTCCAGGTGGGGTGGGCCTGGGCGAGCAGGGCCACGGCACCGGTGACGTGTGGGGTGGCCATGGATGTGCCGGACGCCTGCTCGTAGCGCAGGTTGGGCATGGGCGTGTCCATGTTGGTGCCGTCGGCGCGGGCGCCGATGATGTCCTCGCCGGGTGCCACCAGGTCAGGCTTGACGGCGTCGTCGCCGAGTCGGGGGCCCTGGCTGGAGAAGTCGCTGAGGGTGTCGCGCTTGGTGGTGCTGCCGACGGTGAGCGCGGCGTCCGCGCTGCCGGGGCTGCCGATCGTGCCGTCCACGCCGTTGCCCGTCGGCCCGCCCTCGTTGCCGGCGGCCACCACGAACAGGGTGCCGGTCTGTGCGGTGAGCCGGTTCAGGGCGGTGGATACGGGGTCGGTTCCGTCGGTGACGGTGTCGCCGAGGCTCATGTTGACGGCGACCGCGTGCTGGGCTGCGGCCCACTCCATTCCGGCGATGATCGCGCTGTCGGGGCAGGTGCCGTTGTCGTCGCAGACCTTGCCGATGAGCAGTTTGGCGCCCGGCGCGACGCCCGCGTACTTGCCATGGGACGCCGCGCCGGTGCCGGCGATGGTCGAGGCGGTGTGGGTGCCGTGCCCGAACCCGTCCTTGAGGCCGGCGCCGGTGAAGACCTTCGATTCGGCGATGCGACCCTTGAAGTCGGGGTGGTTGGCGTCGATGCCGGTGTCCAGATCGGCGATCAGCACGTTCTTGCCGGTGATGCCGGACTTCCAGGCGGTGGGGGCGCCGATGATCTTGTTGCTCTCATCGTCCAGGACCTTCGCCCTGCCATCCAGCCAGAGCTTGCTGACACGACTGGACAACGGTCCCTTGAGCAGTGACTGCCACAGGTCACCGGTGCTCTTCTTGGGCTGGGTGAGAGTGCCGCCGTTCAGAGCGCGCAGGGTGCGGCCGAGGTCCGCTCCGTGTGCGGTGAGGGCGGACCGGGCGGCCGCCTTGCCGGCCCGTTCCATGACGATCAACGGCAGTGAGCGCGAGCGCGCGTCGTCCTGACCTATGCGGATCAGCTCCGTGACGTCGAACAGCCGCGCGTCCAACGTGCCGGTCGACAGGGGCCGCTCGGCGTCAGCTGGAATCACGCTGATGCGCTGTATCCCGGAACGGAGGGTGCGTACGAGACGGAAGCCCATGTCCTCCCGGCCCTTGCTGGGCAGCACGGACACGGCGGGGGCCCTGCCGCCGGGCTGGGGGCGCAGGGTGACCCGGTCCCCGGTGATGAGGGTGACGGTTCTGGCTGTCCCCGTGTGCTGCTCCACCGACGCTGCTTCGGGGGCGGCGGCCTGCGCGACCGGTCCCGGCACGGCGACCGAGACGGCCACCACACCTGCGAGGGCGGGGAGCACCCCCCACCTGACTGACTTGGGCAGCAATGCATACTCCTTCGGTGTCCGGCTCCACGCCGGAATCTGATGGTTCGACAACTGGGTGGCCAACAAGCAGACTCGGGCCGCCGTTGGCCGCTCGAGGCAGGAGCTCGATCACGTCGTACGTGACGCCGGAGCTGAGATAGGCGGTGCCACCGGATCCGCTGACGATGTCGAGGCCAACTCCTGCCAGGAGTCAGGGAACGCCCGGCGGGTGCGGTGTCGGCGGGCGTGCTGGGGCAGGGGAGTTCCGTTCGCGTGTACGGGCATTTCGGCGTACGAGGATGAACAGGGCGGGTGCTCAGAGGCTGGCGCGCAGGTGGCTGACCGTGACGAAGTGGTAGCCGCGGGCGGTGAGGGTGCGCAGGATCTGCGGGACCGCGGCGACGGACGTGGGGTGGATGTCATGCATCAGGACGACGCCGTTGCGCTGCGCCTTGTCGATGACGCTCTGGGCGACCTTGGCGGCGTCGCGATACTTCCAGTCCTCGGTGTCCACATCCCAGAGCACGGGGGAGAGGCTGGTGACCGACCGGACTGTCGCGTTGATGGCGCCGTAGGGCGGGCGGAAGAGGGTGGGCTCCTTGCCGGTGGCGGCCTTGATGGCGGCGCTGGTGCGGTTGAGTTGGGAGGCGATCTGCTCGGGGGTGAGCTTGGTGAGGTCGGGGTGGTTCCAGGAGTGATTGCCGACTTCGTGTCCGGCGCGGGCCTCGGCGCGCACCAGGTCGGGGTGGGCGGCGACGTTCTGGCCGACGGTGAAGAAGGTGGCGCGCGCCTTGTACTGGGCCAGGTAGTCCAGCAGGGTCGCGGTCTCGGGAGCCGCAGGTCCGTCGTCGAAGGTCAGCGCGATGCAGGTGACCTTCTTGCAGTCGGTGTCGTCGTCGCCGGAGGCGGTGTGGGTGGGGACGGCCGGGCCGGGGGTGTTCGTCGCGCCCAGGTCGAGCGAACGGCTGGGGGTCATGGTCTGCCGCTGGGCGCGCTTGCCGAACGCGGACAGCCAGGGGGTGACCGTCTTCTTGGAGAGGGTCACCAGGAAGGTTCCGGCGGGCGGCGCGCCCACCTCGCCGCTGTCGAAGGTCACCTCCAGCCCGCCGTCAGCGGTGAAGGCCATGTTGTCCAGAGCGGTGGCGCGGGAGGCCGGGTCGGAGAGCGTGCCGTCGAAGGTGGTCGCGTCGAAGCCTTCGCGTCCCTTGAGCTCGTCCTTCAAGGTGGAGATGAAGGCGTCCCGGGAGTCGTCGGCGATGAGTCCGAGAGCAGTGCCGTAGTCGCCCGCGTCGCCGTCGTACCAGTACGACTTGGCCGACAGCCCGGACCCGGCGCCACTGCCGTCCTGTGTGGTGAGCCGGACGCCGAGTACATCGCCGGAAGCCACCAGGAACCTGTGGCTGACGTTGAGCTCGCCGCGTGAGCCGTTACTGCACGCCCCCTCGCGGAATGTGGCCAGGCGCTGCCCCACGTCCTTCTTCATCGCGGCCGTCATCGCCTCCGCGCCGGGCACGTCCGGGTAGCTCGTGGCGAAGGGGCAGGAGCGCTGCTCGCTGCTGTTGCTGACGATCTGCAGGCCCTTGATCTTCGACGGGTCGACGCTGCGGACGGGTGAGGGGGATTCGGCAGCGGCTCGTGGCGGGCCGGCGGATGCCGGCTCCGAGGAACCGGGGGAACAGGCCGTTGTGATCGAGAGTGTGCCGAGCAGCAGAAGCGAGGGCAGCAGGGTGTGAGTGCGCATGTGTGACCAGAACCTGGGGAGGGGAGGGCGGACGCCGTCGGCGGGCGCCGCGGTCGTTCTGGTCACGAGCGTCCAGGTCAGAGGCGTTTTTCAGCGACCCTCGACGCCACTCTGAAAAATCCGGTACTTGTAACCGGCCGCGTCAGCTGCTTGTGGAGCAGACGCTCTCGTACGGCGCATCGGGGACGTAGGTCCGCCATTGCGCTGCGGTCAGTCCGCCACCGGCGCGCGCGCAGACGGTATCCACGACCTGGTCCGGGCCGACAGGGAAACGCAGGAGCGGCACGTGGGGGCTGCTGGCGTAGACCGTGCTGCCGTCCTCGGCGAAGGCAAGGGAGTGGATCTCGTCGCCGGGTGTGGGCAGGTCCGTCCCGAGAAGCTGATGTCCCTGGGTGTCCCACAGCCTCAGCGTCCCGTTCGCGCCGCCCACGGCGAGTGTGCCGCCGTCGGAGGAGAAGGCGAGCGCCCCCACTGCCTCCGGTTCGCCCCGGGTGACCGTGTCGGAGGTGCCGGTCAGTGCGCCGGTGCGGTCTCGGATCGCGCCGTCCCAAAGGGTGACGTGCCCGGTGGAATCGCCGACGGCGAGCTGGGTGCCGTCGGGGCTGAAAGCGAGCGAGGTGACCTGGCGGCCGTCGGCAAGCGCGCGTCCACTGACCCTTTCAGCCCGTGGATCGACGTACTGATCGTCGGAGCTCACGAGCAGACCTCCGTCCGGTCGCCCGGCCAGTGCCTTCCCGGAGAAGCCACGCACGGTCCCTGATCGCCGGTGGTCGCGGGTGTTCCAGACCTCCGTCGTGGAGGTGCCGGCGGTGGAGCGCACGGCCAGCAGGGTGCGACCGCCGGGTCCCAGGGCGAGGGCCGTGGCAGGGCGGTCGGCCGCACCGGAGGTGTCGAAGACCGTACGAATGCGGTGTGTCCGTACGTCCCACACGGTGAAGCGCAGCCGCAATGAGCCGTGAGAGGACGCGGTGTCGGCGAGGGCCAGGGCACTGCCGTCCGGGCTGAAGGCCGACAGGGGAACGTCCTCGTCGGAGGTGCTCGGCAGCGGGCCGAGCTTCGCGTGCGCGAGGACCGTGCCCGTGCGCGTGGCTCGCAGCTCGAAGCGGTAGTCGGCGCCGGAACGGGTGACGGTGGCCAGGGTGGTGCCGTCCGGGCTGAGCACACCCGCGTCGGTCGGTGTGTTGTGCCACTGCGGGGTGAGACGGGCGGTCAGGTCAAGGGTGTGAACCGTGGCGCCGTCGAGGTAGTGCAGGAGGTCAGGCTTTCCCCGGTCCCACGTCAGCCCGGTCGCCTCGTCCTTGGACATCGGCCGGCCGAAGACCTGGGTCCCGCCGTTGGCCAGTCGCCAGACGGCGAGTTCGTGGTCGTCCGCCGTGGCCACGAACTCGCCGTCGGCGGAGAGCGCTGCCTGCGTGAAGCCGGTGCTCCCGTCACTGGCGAAGTCGGCGAGCGTGCGTCCGCTGCGGACGTCCCAGACAAGGGCCCGCGTGCCGTAGACGGCGGCCAGCCGCCCGCCGTCCGCGCTGAACCGCAGCAGGCGGGAGCCGCCGTCCGCACCGGAACCAGTTCCGCAGACGGTCCTGTCCGCCTTCTCCCAGGCTCCCGGCAGCCGCTTGCGGCCGATGGTGTCCCACAGCTGGAGTGGCCCATCGGCGGGACAGAGGGCGAGCAGACGTCCGCCGGGGCCGACCGCCGCCGAGGAGAGCGTGCGCGCGAGGTCGGTGGTGAACAGGACCTGGCCGTCGTCCGTCCGGTGCAAGGCGGCTGCGCCCGGGCCGTCCGGCGGTCCAGTGAGGTACGTTTTCCCGTCCGGCGAGCTGTCCCACCGTGACGCATTGCCCAGCTCGGCCTCGGATCTGCCCTGCGGAAGGTTCCACAGCTTGCCTCCCCCGTCCGACCCGATGACGTCGAGGAACCGGGAGTCGGGCCCGACATCGCCCACCTCCGTACCGCTCGGCAGGCGGTAGGTGTCGGTGACCTTGTGGTCGGTCACATTCCGGGTGGTTACCGTGGTGCCCTCCACGCTGAGCAGCGTCCGGCCGCTGTCGGAAAGGAAGCGCCGGACGTCCTTTCCGGCCAGAGGGTCGGTGAAAGCGTCGCGTTCCGGCTGTGCCAGGGACCCCAGGAGCGCCGAGCGGGACTCGGTGAGCGGGGCCATCTTCCATGCCGCCACCCCGAGCAGGGCGGCGGTGCGCGGATCGGTGGAGCGCAGACTGGCGGCCACGGTGGCCAGGCGGCGAGCAGTGGCCTTGGCGGATTCCTCCCGGCTCACCTCATTGCGCTGCCAGGCGACCAGGCCGGCGGTCAGCGCCAGGACGAGGAACACGGACAAGGTGATGGTCAGAGAACGCGTCCGACGTGCAGTGCGTGTCTCGGCCTCCCGCTCGGCGTTCTGAGCGCCGAGGGAGGCCGTGAGGAAGTCCCTTTCAAGATGGGTGAGGTCGTCGTTCGGCTGACGGACGAACAGTTCCGCGGCCCCGGCCAGCCTCGTGCCCCGGTACAGAGCTCCGGGATCACGCGCCAACTCCTCCCAGCCGCGAGCCGCCTCACCGAGTCGGCGCTGTGCGCGCAGCCTTTCCCGGCTCTCCTCGATCCAACCGGCCAGACGCGGCCAGCCGGCGATCAGCGCCTCGTGAGACAGCTCCACCGTGTCGCCGTCCAAGGTGACCAAACGGGCCGCGACAAGACGCTCCAGCACGTCCTGCGCACCGCTGCCGAGCTCGGCGCGCGACGCAGGACGACGTGTGTCGGCCGTGCCGTCGCCAGGAGCGATCAGCCTCAGCAGGATCCGCCGAGCGATACGGCTCTGCTCCGCCGACACCTGGCCGTATGCCTCCTCGGCGGTGGCGGCGATCGCGCCTCGCACTCCGCCCGCCTCCTCGTACGCCACCAGAGTCAGCAGGCGGCCACGCCGACGGTGCCAGGTCTCCAGCAAGGCATGAGAGAGCATGGGCAGCGCGCCCGGCCGGTCGACGACCTCGTCGATGATCCGGGCGGTGAGGGTGCGCTCCACGTTCAGTCCGGCGGCGGAAGCCGGGCCGGTGATCGCTTCGCGCAGCTCGTCCCGGCTCATCGGCCCGACCAGCAGGCCGGCCCGGCTGACGGCTGTGGCCAGCTCACGGTGTTCGGCGCAGTGGCCGTAGAAGTCGCCGCGGACCGCGACCACTACCCGCAGTCCGCTGTCCGGCCGCCGGGCCGCGAGCAGCAGGCCGAGGAACCGGTCGCGTTCGGCACGGTCGTGGCACAGGGTGAACAGTTCCTCGAACTGGTCGACGATCACCCAGGTCTCCCCGTCGCCGTCGCGCGGCACCAGTGCCTCCGCGTGCGTGCGCGCGGGCAGTTCCCCCGGGGCCAGCACGCGAATGACCGCAGGCCGCTCCGCCCCCGCCGCCTGCCGCAGGCTCGGAATCAGTCCCGCTCGCAGCAGTGACGACTTGCCGCTGCCGGACGGCCCGAACACCGCGGCGAACCGGTGCTCGCGCACCAGCTCCACCAACTCGGCGAGGAGCGTCTCCCGGCCGAAAAACAGCTCACTGTCGTCCGGCTCGAACCGCGCCAGCCCCCGGTACGGCGGCTTCTCGTTCGGCATGGGCGCCCGGACCTCGGCGTCCGCCTCCCGCCAGCGGCGCTCCCACTCGTCCGGGTCTGCGCCCAGCGCTTCGGTGTACGCCCGCACTACCGCCAGGGACGGCAGCTGATCACCGGCTGCGGCCTGGGACATCGCGGTGATGGAGTAGCGCGCCCGCGCGGCCATCTCCCGGTACGGCGGCTTTCCGGCCTTCTCACGGAGAAGCCGCAGTTCGTGCGCGAGCCGCTGCACGGGACCGGCGTCAGGATCGACCGGCTTCTCACGTCGTCCCACCGGGAGCACCTTTCACACGCTTCAGGCGGTCAAGCTACTTTTTTCACTTGGTCCCACAAAGGCGTGTGGATCTCGGTGAGACCCGGCGACTAGCGTAGCCGATGTGGGGTTGTGGCTGGCAAGGTTCTGGTTTTTGCAGGTCAGGGGAGGGGGAGGCGGGGAGGGTCAGTGGGGGAGGCGGAGTTGTAGGCCGTCGAGGATTACGTCCAGGCCGTAGGTGAACTTCGTGTCGCGGAGGGTGGCCGGGTCGCGGGGGGCGGCCGTGGAGTAGGCGTCGGACAGGTGGTCGTGGCCGGCGGCGGCCTGTTGGGCGGCGGGCATCAGGCGGGCGATGAAGTCGGCCTCCGTCTCGCCGGAGCGGGCGACCGTGGTGAGCCAGGCGGCCTCCGTGGTGCTCATGCCGATGACGTAGGTGAGGACCGTGTCGATGGCTCGGCCCGGCTCGGGGAAGCCCGCGGCCGTGAACAGGGCGGCCAGGCGCTCGGAGTACGACATGAGGTTGGGGCCCAGATAGGCGAGGCCCGCCTGGCCCAGGACCGAGGACAGCCAGCGGTGGCGCAGGGCCGTCGCGCGGAAGGACTGGGCCGCCTCGGTGGCGGCGGCGCGCCAGTCGGCGCTGTCGGCGGATGGCACGGTGATCTCGGCGAAGACCTCGTCCACGGCGAGCTCCATCAGCTCGTCCTTGGTGGCGACGTGCCGGTAGAGGGAGGTCGCGCCGGCGTTCAGGCGGGCGCCGAGCTTGCGCATGCTGAGCGCCTCGATGCCGTCCGCGTCCAGCATGACGATCGCCTCGCGGACGATCGCGGACCGGCTCAACGCCGGCTGGTCGGGTTCGCGTTGCTGCCGGGTCCACACCGACGGGATCGGGTTCGGGGTCGATTTCTTGGTGGCGGCCATGATGCTTGCCTGCTCCCCTCGTGCGTACAGCGTTCGCATCCAGCGTACATCGATGGAGGGTTGCGCACACTGTTCCGCTCTGCGTACAGTGTTCGCATCGAAGGAACAGCGTGCGCAGCCGAAAGGGAAGCTCATGGAAACCCGTAATCCCCGTCGCTGGTGGATCCTGATCGTGCTCTGCCTCAGCACGCTGGTCCTGGTGGTCGACAGCATGGCGCTGACCGTCGCGGTGCCCTCGATGACGGAGGACATCGGCGCGAGCGCCCAGGACACCCAGTGGATCCTGGACTCCTACATCCTGGTCTTCGCCGGGCTCCTGCTCACCTCGGGAAGCCTCGGTGACCGGTTCGGCCGGCGGAAGATAATGATCATCGGCCTGCTGCTCTTCGGGGCGGCCTCACTGGCCGCGACCTTCTGCACCAACCCGGGCGAGGTCATCGCCGTAAGGACCGCGATGGGCGTCGGCGGGGCGCTGATCATGCCCTCGACGCTGTCGATCCTCATCACCGTCTTCGACGAGGAGGAGCGCGGCAAGGCGATGGCGGCCTGGGGCTCGGTGTCGATGCTCGGCCTGGTCGGCAGCCCGGTGCTCGGCGGCGTACTGATCGACCACTTCTCCTGGCACTCGATCTTCTTCATCAACGTCCCGGTCGTCGCCCTGGCCGTCCTCGCCGGTCTCACCCTCATGCCCGAGTCGAAGGCGCCCTGGCAGAAGGCCGACCCGCTCGGCGCCGTGCTCTCCGCGGTCGGCATGACCGCCCTGGTCTGGTGGATCATCGAGCTCCCGCAGCACGGCGCCTTCGGCGGCCACGCCGGCATCACCCTGGCCGTCGCGGTCCTCTCCCTCGTCGGGTTCGTGGTCTGGGAGAACGTCACCGCCGTGCCGATGGTCCCGCTCGTGCTCTTCAAGAGCCGCAACTTCAGCGGCGGTTCGCTCTCGCTCGCCCTCGTCCAGATCGGCAACGGCGGCCTGCTCCTGGTGCTCACCCAGTACCTGCAGTTCGTGCTCGGCTACTCGCCCGTCAAGGCGGGCCTCGCCTTCGTACCGCTGGCCGTCGCCGCACTCGTCGGCAACACCGCCGGGGCGCAGCTCACCACGAAGATCGGCCACCGCTACGTCATCCTCGCCGGAATGCTCCTCATGGTCGCCTCCTTCGCCCTGCTGACCACCGTCTCGGCCGACTCCGGCTTCGCGGTCCCGGCCGTCGCGCTGGGTCTGCTCGGCCTCGGTGCCGGTCTGGCGATGCCGGCTGCGGTCGGCGCGCTGATGGGCACGATCCCGGCGGACAAGGCGGGCGTCGGCTCCGCCCTGAACGACACCATCCAGCAGGCCGGCACCGCGCTCGGCATCGCGATCCTCGGCTCGCTGCTCACCAGCGGCTACGCCGACGAGATGCCCGCCGACGCCCCCGAGCAGGCCAAGCAGTCGATCGCCGGCGCCCTGGCCGTCGCCCACGGCGACACCGCTCTCGTCCACGCCGCCCGGGAGGCCTTCACCGACTCGATGTCGACCACCTTCACCGTCAGCGCGACAGGCGTCCTCGCCGCCGCCGTCCTCGCCACCCTGGTGATGCGGAACGGCAAGCAGCCGGAGACGGCGGAGGCGGCCCCTGCCGAAACCGAAGCCGAAACCGAGGCCGAAACCGAGGCCGAGAAGCCCGCGTCGGCGCCCGTCGCCTGACCCGATCCACCCCGATCCGCCAGCCAGTGACCGATCCACCAGCCACTGACCGATCCACCTCGATCCACCAGTGACCGACCAAGGCCGGTGCCCCCAAGGGCACCGGCCTCACTCACGCGTTCGACACCCGCCGAAACCGCCCCGCCACCCGCAGATCCGCCTCGATCCGCGTGGCCGCCGAGTGCAGCTCGGGCAGCACCTTGGTGACGCATTCCTCGGGCGTACGGCGGCTGCTGTGCATGGCGACGTTGACGGCGGCCACGACCCGGCCGCCACGCTCGCGCACGGGTACGGCGATGGAACGCAGCCCCTCCTCCAACTCTCCGTCGACCAGGGCGAATCCGTTCTCCCGTACGCCGTCCAGCAGAGCCGTCAGTTGCTCCGGGTCGGTGACCGTGTACGGGGTCAGCGGCCGCAGTTGGCCCAACTTCCGTTCCGTGGGCGGGAGATCGGCGAGGATCGCACGGCCCAGCGAGGTGGCGTACGCGGGCAGTCGCGAGCCGGTCGTGACGTTGACGCTCATGACACGGCTGACGGAGACGCGCGCCGTGTACTGGATCTCCTCGCCCGTCAGGATCGCGAGCGACGTCGAGTCCTGCAGCCGCTGCGAGAGTCGGGCGAGGTGCGGCGCCGCGATCTGGGGGAGCGACGCACGGGACAGCGGCGGGAAGCCGAGGCCCAGGACGCGCGGGGTGAGCCGGAAGACCCGGCCGTGCGCGGTGACGTATCCGAGGTGCTCCAGGGTGATCAGGGCGCGCCGGGCGGTCGCGCGGGCGAGGCCCGTGGCCTGGGCGACCTCCGTGAGCGTCAGCTCGGCGCGGCCCTCGCCGAACGAGGTGATCACGGTCAGCCCGCGGGCCAGCGACTCGATGAACTCCCGGCCCAGTTCCTGCTTGGAGGCGCCGGTCCAGGCGGCGAGGCCGGACGCGGGGGCGGGCTGGGCGGGCGGCGCCTCGCGCAGCTCCCGTTCCATCGTGGCGACGGCCGCGCGCAGCCGCGGCAGCAGCGTGTCGCGCAGATCGGCCGCGCTGTGCCGGCTGGTGTGGCTCACCACGCTCACCACACAGGCGATACGGCCGCCGTCGGCCTCCCGCACGGGTACGGAGAGGGCGACCAGCCCCGGCTCGATCAACTGGTCGTCGAGCGCCCAACCGGCCTCCCGCGCCTCGGCCGTACGCTGCTCGAAGTCCTCGCCGGGGATGGGCTGTCGGCGCCGTACGCCGTCGCCGTCGCCGGTGACGTCGATCGGCCGGCTGCGCGCCGGTACCGCCGGGAACCCGCGGTCCTCCGGGTCGGACGCGCGGCGCTCGTGCCAGTGCGCCCACTGCGCGTCGTCCCACTCGGTGGCGAACAGCGGTCCGGGCGCGGTGCGTTCGGCGGGCAGCAGATCGCCGATGCGGAAGCTCAGTGACATGGCGCGGCGCCGGGTCGCCTGGTGGATGAAGCGGATCCCGTCGCGGTCGCCGACCGCGAGGGACACCGACTCGTCCAACTCGTCGGCGAGGGCGTCCGCGTGGGCGTCCAGGAGGCGAGGCAGGCGCAGAGCGGACAGGTAGGCGTTGCCGAGCTCCATCAGGCGCGGGGCGAGGACGGCGTCGCGGCCGTCGAGGCGTACGTATCCCATGCGCGCGAGGGTCGCGGTGATCCGGTCG
Source organism: Streptomyces sp. SAS_270 (assembly GCF_052543295.1). Taxonomy (NCBI): domain Bacteria; kingdom Bacillati; phylum Actinomycetota; class Actinomycetes; order Kitasatosporales; family Streptomycetaceae; genus Streptomyces; species Streptomyces sp. SAS_270. The sequence goes on along the minus strand of NZ_JBMNDS010000006.1, from coordinate 65,869 downwards.
ACCGTGGAACGGGCGAGGCCGGTGGCGCGCTCCAGTCCGCTCAGGCTGGACATCCCGTCGGCCTCGGTCAGCCGTCGCAGGACGGCGATACCGCGCATAAGGGGGGCGACCGCCTCGGCAGGCACCGCTGCGGCGAAATCCTCGGCGGGCACCGCACTCTCCGGAGTGGCGGCCGAGGCGGCGTTCGATGGCATGGGCTCTCCGTTGCGGATCTCGGAAGAGACACCGTAGACGGTAGTGCGTGCCCGGGAGATGCGCCTGATGGCTCGGCGAGGGGGAGGCCCGCCTCGCTCAGCGCCGCGTCACCCGCACCCGGTAGTCCCCGGAGGGGTCCGCCCCCGCGACCGTGATCGTGATGCCGCTGCGGGGGTCCTTGAAGGACTCGCCGGGCTCGAAGGTCGCGTCGGAGAGTTCCGCGTGGACGTTGGGGCTGCGGGTGCAGCCGCCGCTGTCGCGCCGGGAGTCGTAGACGCTGATGGGGCCGTTGCCGGTGTCGACGTTCGCGTCGACCTTGTAGATGAGGATTCCGGGGCGGCAGACGGTGGAGTCGTTGCCCTCGCGGGTGCGCAGTTCGAGGGCGTAGCCGGTCTTCCTGCTGATCGGTACGAAGACGAGCTTGGCGCCGCCGGTCCGGGCCAGCGGAGTGAGCGTGTACTCGGTGGGCCCGCGTGCCGCGGCGCAGCTGACCTGGGAGTCGTCGAGCCAGCCCAGTTTCCACTTGTGCCAGCCGAGCAGGTCGTTGTCGGCGCCCCAGTCCTCGCTCATGATGTCCCAGTGCCCGACGGCGCCGCCGCCGTCCGCCGTGTAGAGGTCGGGCAGGCCGAAGGTGTGGCCGTTCTCGTGCGGCAGCACCCGGTATCCGGTGTCCGGGTAGGAGCCGGAGCCGTCGTCCTGGCGGCTGTAGATGAAGGACGCGTTGGCGACGGGGACGCCGTCCGCGACCGGCGCCTCCGCGTTCCCGGCGAACGTCACCGACAGGACGGTGTCCAGGGCGGAGGGTCCCGCGTTCGGGGTGACCAGGATGTTCAGGAGGTCGTAGGAGCGGAAGTCGACCGTGGGGTCGGCCGCGGCCACGATGTCCTGGACCAGGTCGCGGTAGCCGGGGTCGAAAGGGGCGCCGCGCTCTATGCCGTAGGCCCTGAAGGACTTGGGCATGCGCAGCCAGTGCGGGATCGGGGCCTTGGGGCGGTAGTCGAGGCGGCCGTACGAACTGGTGGCGAACCACTTCTGGGTCTGCGGGAAGAACTCGTGGAACCGGTCGAGGGCGCTGCCCTGCCCGGGCGCGTCGGAGAAGTCGACCATGAGGTTGAGGGCCCGGACGGTACCGGTGGAGCGGGAGTAGCCGGTCTGGGTCGGCAGGCCCTCGGACATCTGGACGTCCGTGGGGCCGTTGATCATGCAGGGACCGAGCGCCGTGGTGCGGGCCAGCGCGATGGAGCCCGCCGCGGAGGGGCCCGCCGTCAGGTGCCCGGTGCCGGCGGAGGTGCTGACCGCCAGCGTCAGGACGGTCACCGAGGCGAGCGCGGCCGCGCGGCGCGGGCGTATCCGACGGCTGACGGGCTGCACGCGACGGCTGGTCGGCTGCATACGCGGCCCTTCGCTCCACGGCAGCCACCGGTCGCCGGCTGCACCCTTTCGATCACCCTGTGTCGAGGGATGCGGGGGCGCGCGCTGGAGTCGACCGATCGAGGGGTTCCTGTCCGAAGGCCCCTGTTGCGCATGTGACTCAGGTCACATCAAAACAATCCGGGAGCGGGAAATAACCGGGGATCGTTTCCCCGTTTAGCCATGTGTCCGAGTGAAACGGGGATCCACTCCCCGGATCGCACCAGAGTCATCCGTCAGTCGAGGAGTACGCCGTGGAGACCGCCACCCCCGTGCAGCGCCGAGTGCCCCGGCCGCGGGCCGATGCCCTGCGCAACCGGGAGCGGATCGTCGCCGCCGCCCGCGAGATGTTCGTCGAGTTCGGCCACGAGGTGCCGTTCGACGAGATCGCCCGCCGGGCCGGTGTCGGCAACGCCACGGTGTACCGCAACTTCCCGGACCGGGACGCACTGGCCCGCGAGGTCGTCTGCTCGGTCATGGACCGTATGTCGGAGCGGATCGAGACGGCGCTGGCCGAGGACGGCGATGCCTTCGAGGCGCTGAGCCGCTTCGTGCACGCCTCCGTCGAGGACCGGATCGGCGCGCTCTGCCCGATGCTCAGCGGGAGCTTCGACCAGAGCCATCCGGACCTGCTCGCCGCACGCGAGCGGGCGACGGAACGGGTGGAGGAGCTGATGCGGCGCGCCCGTACGGCAGGGCAGCTGCGCCCCGACGTCGAGTTCGGCGACCTGATGATCGCCCTCAGTCAGCTCAGCAGGCCGCTGCCCGGCACCGCGTGCCAGGGCATCGACAGCTTCGTCCACCGTCATCTGCAGCTGTTCCTGGACGGGCTGCGGGCGCCCGCCCGCTCCGTGCTGCCGGGCGCGGCCGCGACCGTGGAGGACCTGCGACGAGCCACCCCGTAACCGTCCGATCGACCGATTGGTTCGGCGCCCGGCGCCGGTCACCACTCGCAACAGGCTTCCGGCCGTCAGCGCCGACGGACCGCCTCCTTCCTCAACTTTTTCGCCATCGACGTTCCTCGCGGGTCTAGAAATTCACCGCGAAATTCACCGCGAAGTTCACTGCGAAATTCGCTACGAAGTCCCGGAGTGGGTATCCCCATGTCTGAAACAGCAAAGGCCACCGCCTCCTTGGAGGAGCGGGCCGCTCACAGCAACCGCTGGAAGGCGCTCGCGTTCATCGCGCTCGCCCAGCTGATGGTCGTCCTCGACGCGACGATCGTGAACATCGCACTGCCCTCCGCCCAGCAGGATCTGGGGATATCGGACGGCAACCGGCAGTGGGTCATCACGGCCTACGCCCTCGCCTTCGGCGGACTGCTGCTCTTCGGCGGCCGTATCGCCGACATCTGGGGCCGCAAGCGCACCTTCGTCACCGGCCTGATCGGCTTCGCCCTCGCCTCCGCCCTCGGCGGCGCCGCCCAGAGCGAGGCCATGCTGCTCGGCTCCCGCGCCCTGCAGGGTGCCTTCGGCGCGCTGCTCGCGCCCGCCGCGCTCTCCCTGCTCGCGGTGATGTTCACCGACGCCAAGGAGCGCGCGAAGGCGTTCGGCATCTACGGTGCGATCGCCGGTGGCGGTGGCGCCGTCGGCCTGATCCTCGGCGGATTCCTCACCGAGTACCTGAACTGGCGCTGGACCTTCTTCGTCAACATCCCGTTCGCGATCGTCGCGGCCGCGGGCGCGTACTTCGTCATCCGTGAGCCGGCCGGCGGCCGCAACCGCTCGCCGCTCGACATCCCGGGCGTCATCCTCTCGACCCTCGGTCTGGTCTCCCTGGTCTACGGCTTCACGCGCGCCGAGTCCGAGGGCTGGAGCGACTCCGTGACCATCGGCATGTTCGTCGCCTCCGCCGTGCTGCTCGCGTCCTTCGTGTTCGTCGAGTCCCGCGTCAAGGCGCCGCTGCTGCCGCTGCGCGTCATCACCGACCGCAACCGCGGTGGTGTGTACCTCTCGCTCGGCCTCGCGATCATCGCGATGTTCGGCCTGTTCCTCTTCCTGACCTACTACCTGCAGATCGTGAAGGGCTACTCGCCGGTCAAGACCGGCTTCGCCTTCCTGCCGATGATCGTGGGCATGATCACGGGCTCCACCCAGATCGGCGCCCGCCTGATGACCCGCGTCCCGGCGCGGCTGCTGATGGGCCCCGGCTTCCTGACCGCCGCGGTCGGCATGCTGCTGCTGACCCAGATGGAGATCGGCTCCTCCTACGCCGCTCTGCTGCTGCCGGCCATGCTGCTGCTCGGCCTCGGCATGGGTACGGCGTTCATGCCGGCGATGTCGCTGGCCACCATCGGTGTGCAGCCGCGTGACGCCGGTGTCGCCTCGGCCATGGTCAACACCTCGCAGCAGGTGGGCGGCGCGATCGGTACGGCGCTGCTGAACACGATCGCCGCCTCGGCCACCACGTCGTACATCAAGGACCACATCGCCGGTGCCGCCTCCAAGCCGCAGCAGCAGCTCGTGCAGCTGGAGGCCATGGTGAAGGGCTACACCAGCGCGATCTGGTTCGCCGTCGGCATCCTCGTCGTCGCCTCGGCGATCGCCTTCACCTTCGTCAACGCCGGCCGCCCGGACCTCACCCCGGCCTCCGGCTCGACCGAGGGCGACGGCGTCGAGGACGAGCTCAAGGTGCCGGTGATCGCCCACTGACCGGCTGACCTCACCGGCAGCCCCTCATCGGCCGAGCCGCTTTCCTCCGGGTACTTCGCGTACGTACGAGGGGTGGGGACGCCTCGCATGTACGAATCCCAGGGTCCGCCCCGGTTCCGCGCTCAGCGGAGCCGGGGCGGACCCGCGTCCGCCACCCGCTGCCTCTGCCGGTCGGCTATCGCAGCCAGGGCAGGTCGGCGCCCGCGTCCTTCGGCTGGAGTCCCTCGGCGACGATCTCCATGATCTCGCCGAGGGCCTTCTGCTGTTCGGGGGAGAGCCGCTCGAACATCGCCTGCCGTACGGCGCTCACATGGCCCGGCGCGGTCCGGCCGAGGACCTCGTAGCCCTGGTCGGTCAGCACCGCGAACTGGCCCCGCTTGTCGGAGGGACAGTCCTCGCGGCGCACCCAGCCGTTCTTCTCCAGGCGGGCGATCGCGTGGGAGAGCCGGGAACGGGTGATCTTCGCCATCATGGCCAGCTCGGTCATCCGCAGCCGGCGCTGCGGTGCCTCGGCGAGCGCGACGAGGAGGCCGTAGTAGATGTGCGGCATACCCGCGTCACGCTGCAACTGGCGGTCGAGGTGGTCCTCGAGGAGGGTGGTGGCGTGCATGTAGGAGCGCCAGATGCGCTGCTCCTCGTCGGTGAGCCAGCGGGGCTCTTCTGCGGGTACGGATGCCGGTGCCGTGTTCATGTACTCCACTGTACGAGCCTTCTCCTTGAACATTAAACAACCAAGGGGTAGGCTGTGCCCAGAGAAGCTTGAGGATTCAAGTAGATTCAGAAAGCCGGGGCGCAGGGCCTCGGATCGCTGATCCACCGGAGGGAGTCGCCGTCATGTCCGCCGCCACTCAGGAGCGCATGCCCGCCCTCTATCTCAGCCACGGCGCCCCGCCGCTCGCGGACGACCCGGTCTGGCCCGGTGAACTCGCCGCCTGGTCGGCCGACCTCCCGCACCCCAAGGCGATCCTCGTCGTCTCCGCCCACTGGGAGGAGGCCCCGCTCGCCCTCGGCGCGGTGCACACCGTCCCCCTCGTGTACGACTTCTGGGGCTTCCCCGAGCACTACTACCAGGTGACGTACGCGGCTCCCGGCGCCCCCGAACTCGCCGAGTCCGTACGGAAGTTGCTGCGCGCGCCCGGCACCCCGGTGCAGGACATCCCGGACCGCGGACTCGACCACGGGGCGTACGTCCCGCTCGTCGAGATGTTCCCGGGCGCCGACATCCCGGTCCTGCAGATCTCCATGCCGACCCTCGACCCGGTCCGGCTGTTCGAGATCGGCCGCAAGCTGGCCCCGCTGCGCGACGAAGGCGTCCTGATCATGGGCTCCGGGTTCTTCACGCACAACCTGGCGGCGCTGCGGCAGGGCGGCATCCCGTCCTGGTCGGTCGAGTTCGACGACTGGGGCCACCGGGCGCTGGACACTCGTGACTGGGACGCGCTGCTCGACTTCACCCGCAAGTCCCCGGCCGGGCGGCTGGCCCACCCCCGCACCGAGCACTTCGCCCCGCTGTTCGTGGCGATGGGCGCGGCGGACGCGACGGGGGAGCTGGACGGGCAGCGGTCGGTGATCGACGGCTTCTGGATGGGGCTGGCGAAGCGGTCGGTGCAGTTCGGCTGACCTCGCGGCGGTGGGGCGGCCCTGCAGCCCTACAGCTCCTTCTCGTACCAGGCGACGTCCCAGTAGCGGCCGAACTTGCGGCCCACCTCGCGGTAGGTGCCGACGTGCCGGAACCCGAAGCGTTCGTGCAGCCGCGCGGACGCCTCGTTCGGCTGGGCGATGCCCGCGTAGGCCCGGTGCAGGTCCTCCCCGGCCAGGGCCTCGAAGAGGGACTTGTAGAGAAGTATGCCGATACCGTGCCCACCCGCATCGGGGGCGAGGTAGACGGTCACCTCTACGGAGGTGCCGTACGCGGGCTTGGGGCGAAACGCGCTGGATGTGGCGTACCCAAGAATCGCCTGTGAGTTCACATCGCTGGCAACCATGAGCCGATGCGGGCCGTCTTCAGGGTGGGAGAGCAGCCAGGGGCGCCGTTCTTCCGGCGTGAAGACGGCGGTGTCGAATGTGATCGGCGTCTCACGTACGTAGTGGTTGTAGATGTCCGTGAGGGCGTCGAGGTCAGCTTCGACTCCTGGCCTGACCTGCACCTCTGTACGTTTCGACAACGTTTGGCCTCCCGGTGTGGCGGCACAGGGTACTGCATGATCAGAAAAATAAGGGGGTGGGTGGGAATTCTGTCCGGTTTCCAGTCGTTGTTTCCATCGGATGCCGGGCACCCGACGAGGGTGAACCCAGTGTTCTGGACCACCCGCTAGCCCACCATCGCAAGGGAGCACGCATGGCAACCCGTGCCGTCGCCGCGCGTCGTACGTCCGCCACTCGCGGATCCGACACGGCAAACAGCGTTCGCACCTCAGGCGGCGAGATCGCCGACCGCGACCTGGTCGGCATGTATCTCGACGAAATCGCGCGTACACCGCTGCTCGACGCCGCGAAGGAAGTCGAGCTGTCGCAGACCATCGAGGCGGGTGTGTTCGCCCAGCAGATCCTTGCCGGAGAGGTCGGCGATGCCAAGGCCGAGGCGACCCGCGAAGAGCTGGAAGCGCTCGTCGCCGAGAGCGAGCGGGCCAAGGACGTCTTCATCCGCTCGAACCTCCGGCTGGTCGTCGCCGTGGCGCGCCGCTACCCCCGCAGCGGCCTCCCGCTCCTCGACCTGATCCAGGAGGGCAACGCCGGCCTGGTGCGCGCGGTCGAGAAGTTCGACTACCGCAAGGGCTTCAAGTTCTCCACGTACGCCACGTGGTGGATCCGCCAGGCCATCACCCGCTCCATCGCCGACCAGTCGCGCACGATCCGCCTCCCCGTCCACCTGGTCGAGGAACTGGGCCGGATACGCCGGGTGCAGCGCGAGTTCAACCGCGAGCACGGGCGCGACCCCGAGCACACGGAGATCGCCGCCGAGCTCGGCTCGACCCCGGAGCGCGTGGGTGACGTCCTGGACTGGGCCCGCGACCCGGTCTCGCTGAACATGGGGGTGGACGACGACGGTGACACCCAGTTCGGTGACCTCCTGGAGGACACGTCCGCGGTCTCGCCGGAGCAGTCGGTCCTGACCCTGCTGCGCAGCGAGGAACTGGACGACCTGATCGGCCGCCTCGACCAGCGCACGGCCTCGATCATCAAGATGCGGTACGGCATCGAGGACGGCCGGGAGCGCACGCTCACCGAGGTCGGCAAGCAGCACGGCCTCACACGCGAGCGCATCCGCCAGATCGAGAAGCACGCCCTGCTGGAACTGAAGAAGCTCGCCCGCGACACCGGCTTCGACGCGGCGGCGTAAGGAAGCGTCATCGATGACGCACGATGACACAAAGGGTCGTGTCGCGGTCGAAACGGGGGCGAAAATCGACCGGACATGGCCATGTAAGGCCGCTTCAACCTGCTGAGCACTGGGCACAAGACTTCAGGGCCCAGCCTTCAGGACCCACTGAACGGTCCCGGGCACCGCGCCCAGGACCCACAGAGCCGAGTTCCGACGCACTCCCCCCTCGCGTCGGGACTCTTCCAGAGCCGAGCTCCGGCGCCTCACCCCCCCCTGGCGCCGGGGCTCGGCTCCATTTCCGGCACCACACACGCGGAGCGGCGGGTTTCGGGCAGGCCGACGGGCCACCCCGAACCTGAACCCCGGGGTGACCCGGATGGCAGATTGTGCCACAGAGGCATAACCTGCCGTTTGTGACCGGTACCACCCCTGGCGGAAGGGCGCCGCGGTCGGGCCCTTCGCTGATCGAACGACGCAAGGCCGCCACGCGCATGGAGATCGCCCGGTCCGCGGCCGCGCTCTTCATGCGGAACGGTCTGCGGGCCACCCGCGCCGAGGACATCGCCCGCGCCGCCGGCATCGCGCCACGCACGTTCTACCGCTACTTCGCGAGCAAGGAGGAGGCGCTCGGCCCCCTCTTCGCCGCGGGCGCCCAGAAGTGGGCGGAGGCAGTACGCGACGCCCCCGCCGACCTGTCCGTCCCCGAGGCGCTCCGCCACGCGGTCAAGCAGACCCTGACGCCCGGCATAGGCGTACGGCGGGAATCCCTGGAGTGGGTCCGCTCCCTGATCCGGCTGGCGGAGACCAGCCCGGCCCTGCTGCGGGTCTGGGGCGAGGCCTGCCAGACGGGGGAGCGGACGCTCGCGAGGGTGCTGGCGGTGCGGGTCTCGGGGGGCGAGGGGCGCGCCGTGCCCGACGTCCCGGCCGCTTCTGCCCCCGCCCCCATCGCCGTCTCGCCCGAGCTCCGTTTCGGTGCCGCCGTGGCGAGCGCGGCGGTCCGCGTGGCTGTGGAGGCCTGGGCCGCCGGGGACGCAGCGGCGGACGGCCCGGAGGGCCCGGCCGAGCTGGCGCTGCGCCACCTCGGGGCGCTGCGGGACTTCCCCTGGAACGCCGCATGAAGGGCCGCACGAAGCGCTGTACGGCGTGCTCAGTGGCGGGTGCTCACGCCGCCCGGCCGCCCGCCGCCCGAGTCAGCCGAGCCCCCAAGTCCCGTAGATATCCGACCAGTTCCGGCGGCTCGTGGACCGTGAACTCGCAGTCCACCATCGCGATGCGCACCGCCAGCCACTCCACGGAGTCGCCGGAGGAGCCGCGCAGCCGGCAGCTGTGGTCGTCGATCGGCTCCGGTGGGCCGACCCACTTGGGCAGGCGCGCGATGATGAAGTCGGCGGGCGCGGCGAACGTGACGTCGAACTCGTAGGTCTCCTGGCGCCGGAACATCGACTGCCGCAGAAACTCCGCAGCGTCCCCGGTGGGCAGCTCGCGCGGGGTGAAGCGGGCCCCTGTCGCGAAGGGCTCGGTGACCCGGTCGACGCGGAAGGTCCGCCAGTCCTCGCGGTCGAGGTCGTACGCGACGAGGTACCAGCGGCGGCCGGTCGACACGAGCCGGTAGGGCTCGGTCAGGCGCCGCGACGGCGTGCCGTCCCCGGAGCGGTACGCGAACCGCAGCCGCTCCTGCCCGGCCACCGTCGAGGCCATCACGGTCAGCGTCTCGGGCGCGATGCTCGCCCCGTCGCCGCTGGTCAACGGGGTGGTCGCGGCCTGGAGGACGGACACCCGGTGCCGCAGCCGGCTCGGCAGCACCTGCTCCAGCTTGGCGAGGGCGCGTACGGAGGCCTCGTCCACGCCCTCGACGGCGTGCCCGGCGCCGGCCCGCAGGCCCACCGCGATCGCCACCGCCTCCTCGTCGTCCAGCACGAGCGGCGGCATCGCCTTCCCGGCCACCAGCCGGTACCCGCCGTCGGAACCCTTGGTGGCCTGCACCGGATACCCCAGCTCGCGCAGCCGGTCGACATCGCGGCGGACCGTGCGACGGGACACCCCGAGCCGCTCGGAGAGCTCGCCGCCGGGCCATTCGCGGGGGGTCTGGAGGAGCGAGAGGAGCTGAAGCAGCCGTGCCGGCGTGTCGGTGGTCATGAGGCCCCCTCGGGCGGGCGTTCGTCACGGTCGTCGTTCCGTGTTGTCGTCATGTCTTTCAGATTGCCGCACAACTAGGACACGATCTGACCTAATGGGGTCCTAATCTTCGATGCATGACCTCCACCGAGACCCCTCCGAGCACACCGGCCGCCGAGGCCGCCGGGGCCGCCGCAGCGGACACCACCGACCGGCGCCGCTGGTTCGCGCTCGCCATCGTGATGACCGCCGCCTTCATGGACCTGGTCGACGTCACGATCGTCAACATCGCGATCCCGTCGATCCAGCGCGACGCGGGCGCGTCGTTCAGCCAGATCCAGTGGATCACGGCGGGCTACGCGCTGGCCTTCGCCGCCGGGCTCATCACCGGTGGACGGCTCGGCGACATCCACGGCCGCAAGCGGCTGTTCCTCATAGGCGTCGGCGGATTCACGCTCGCCTCCGCGCTCTGCGGCTTCGCCGCGAACCCGGAGATGCTCGTCGCCTCGCGCATTCTGCAGGGCGGCATGGCCGCGATGATGGTGCCGCAGGTGCTGTCGATCGTGCACGCGACGTTCCCGGCGCACGAGCGCGGCAAGGTCTTCGGGCTCTTCGGCGCGGTCGTCGGACTCGGCGCGGTGTCCGGTCCGCTGCTCGGCGCCCTGCTCACCGAGTGGAACCTGTTCGGGCTCGAATGGCGGCCGATCTTCCTCATCAACCTGCCGGTGGGCGTGGCCGCGCTGATCCTGGGCCGGAAGTTCATCACCGAGTCCAAGGCGCCGAAGGCGCTCAAGCTGGACCTCGTCGGCGTCGCGCTCGTCACCCTCGGCCTGCTGATGCTGCTCTACCCGCTCACCCGCGGCCGTGAGCTGGGCTGGCCGCTGTGGGGGTACGTGTCGATGGTCGGCGCGCTCGGTGTGTTCGCGGCGCTGGTGGCGTACGAGCGGCGGAAGGCGGCGCGGGACGGTTCGCCGCTGGTCGAGCTGTCGCTGTTCAAGGTGAAGAGCTTCGCCGCGGGCATCGCCGTACAGACCGTCTTCGGTGTCGCGCTCGGCATCTTCTTCCTGGTCTGGACGATGTACATGCAGTACGGGCTGGGCTGGACCCCGCTGCACGCCGGTCTGACCGGCGTCCCGTTCTCGATCGCCGTGTCGGCCGCGGCGGGCATGTCGGTACAGCTGCTGGTCCCGCGCTTCGGACGCAAGGTGCTCCAGGCGGGCGCCCTGATCATGGGGCTCGGCGTGCTCATCTACATCTGGGAGTCCGACCGGTACGGCATGGACATCGCCTCCTGGCAGATGGCGCTCCCCCTGGTGGTCATGGGCGCCGGGATGGGCTTCATCGTGGCCCCGCTGACCGACGCGGTGCTCTCGGAGGTCCCGCGCGAGCACGCCGGTTCGGCGTCCGGACTCATCAACACCGTGCAGCAGATGGGCAACGCGCTCGGACTCGGGCTGGTGTCCGTGGTCTTCTTCGGCGAGATAAGCGACCGGATCACCGCGGCCCAGGTGGGACCCGCCTTCGCGAACGCCTTCGAGCATTCGCTGGGCTGGGTCGCGGCGGTGATGGGCGTCATCTTCCTGCTGATGTTCGCCCTGCCGAAGCGGCCGGCGCAGCACGTGGAGGGTGCCGAGGACGGGGCGACGGAGGGGGCGGCGAAGGAGCCGGAGCTCGTCTCCTGACCCCTTCCGAACCAGAGCACTGCCTCATGGCCCCGCACCTCAGGTGCGGGGCCATGGCTGTTCCCTCACGCGTGACGAAAGTCCGTTCATGCCCACTTGAAGCCCGAACCTGTTTACTTTCCGGAAATCCGGGCGTAGCCTCCGACTGAAACCACAGGTTCGGGCATCAATCGGAGGCGAACGGACATGTACGCACCGGAGCGGCAGCAGGAGATCCTGCGGCTCGCCCGTGACGGCGGCCGGGTGGACGTCCTGTCGCTGGCCGAGGAGTTCCAGGTCACCGCGGAGACCATCCGCCGCGATCTGAAGGCCCTCGACCGCGCGGGCCTGGTACGCCGCGTGCACGGTGGTGCGATACCGGCCGGACGCCTGGACTTCGAGCCCGACCTCGCCGAGCGCGAGTCCACCGCGGCCGACGAGAAGGACCGGATCGCCAAGTCCGCCCTCGCGGAGCTGCCGGCCGAGGGCACGATGATCCTCGACGCCGGTACGACGGTCGCGCGGCTGGCCGGAATGATCCCGCTGGAGTCGACGCTCACCGTCGTCACCCACAGCCTGCCGAACGCGGCCCGCCTCGCGGACCATCCCGGCATCCAGCTCCACCTGGTCGGGGGGCGCGTACGGAACCGGACGCGCGCCGCCGTGGACGCCTGGGCGCTGCGCGCGTACGGCGAGATCCGCGCCGACGTCCTGTTCATCGCCGCCAACGGCTTCTCCGCCGAGTACGGACTGACCACCCCCGACCTCGCCGAGGCCGCCGTGAAGCGCGCCGCCGTGCACGCCGCGCGCCGTGTGGTCCTGCTCGCCGACTCCGCCAAGCACGGCCAGGAGCACTTCGCCCGCTTCGGTGACCTGAGCGATGTGGACCTGCTGATCACCGACAGCGGGTTGAGCCCCGAGGACGCCACCGCCATCGAGCGCGCCGGCACGGAAGTAGTACGCGCATGATCGTCACCGTCACCCCCAACCCCTCCCTGGACCGCACCTACGAGGTCCCCTCGCTCGACCGCGGCGAGGTCATCCGGGCCACCGGCGAGCGCATGGACCCCGGCGGCAAGGGCGTGAACGTCTCACGGGCGGTCGCCGCCGCCGGACAGCGCACGGTGGCCGTACTGCCCCTGGGCGGTGCACCGGGCGCACTCGTCGCGGACCTGCTCGACGCGCAGGGCATCGAGGTCGCGCCGGTCCCGGTCGCCGGGGCCACCCGCTCGAACATCGCGCTCGCCGAGGCGGACGGCGTACTGACGAAGATCAACGCTCCCGGTCCTGAACTGTCGGCGGCCGAGGAGGAACTGCTCCTGGAGACCGTACGACAGCAGTCCCGCGACGCCGCCTGGATCGCGTGCTGCGGGAGCCTGCCGCGGGGGCTCGCGCCGTCGTGGTACGCCACCCTGGTCGCGCGGGCGCACGCCGAGGGCGCGCGGATCGCGCTGGACACCTCCGGGCCCGCTCTGCTGGCCGCGCTGCGCGAGCGGCCCGACGTGGTCAAGCCGAACGCCGAGGAGCTCGCGGAAGCCGTCGGGCGCCCTCTCGCCACGGTGGGCGACGCGATGAAGGCGGCCGAGGAACTGCGCGAACTGGGCGCCCGCGCCGTGCTCGCGAGCCTCGGCGCGGACGGGCAACTGCTCGTCGACGGGTCGGGCGCCTGGTTCGGCAGCGCGCGCGTCGACGCCATACGCAGCAACGTGGGCGCCGGCGACTCCTCGCTCGCCGGCTTCCTGATCGCCGGCGGCAGCGGTCCCGAGGCCCTCGCCTCCGCCGTCGCCCACGGCGCCGCGGCCGTCCGACTTCCCGGCAGCGTCATGCCGACCCCGGCCGACCTCGACCCCTCCACCGTCACGGTCACCCCGGAGATCCCCATGGACCGCGCCCTGACGGAGCCGGTGTCATGAACACCGGACGACGCACCCGCGGCGCATGCGGTGAGCCGCACACCTGCGCGACGGGCGCGTTCCGTACGACGGTCGGCGAGTCCTGGGTGTCCCGTGCGTCCTGTACGGCGATGTCCGCACCCCGCACATCCCCTGAACCGGCCCAGGCGCGGCGGTACTCCCCGTTCCCCGCCGCAGCTGTCCGGAGGCGGGGCTTCCCCGGCCCCGCCTCCGCCCCTCGTGCCACCCCTGGCACTCCTGCCACCCCTGGCATCCCCATCCCCTCGGAACCCCCCTCCGGGTGCAGCACCCCCGTCCCCACCCCCGCCCACCACTCCCCTCGGGCGGCACGCGTGCGAAGGAGCCCGCGATGAGCGAGATGATCACCGCGGACCTGGTCGACCTCGACCTGTCCGCCGATACCAAAGAGGCGGCGGCACGCGCCCTCGCCGAGCGCATGGTGACCCTGGGCCGGGTGACCGACCTCGACGGCTTCCTCGCCGACGTGGCCGCCCGCGAGGCCCAGATGCCGACCGGCCTCGACGGCGGCATCGGCATCCCGCACTGCCGGAGCGCCCATGTCACCGAGCCGACGCTCGCCTTCGGGCGCAGCGCCGCCGGCATCGACTTCGGCGCGCCGGACGGGCCCGCCGACCTGATCTTCCTGATCGCCGCACCGGCGGGCGCCGACGACGCGCATCTCACGATCCTGTCGTCCCTGGCCCGCCAGCTGATGAACGCCGAGTTCACGTCCGCGCTGCGGTCCGTGGACGACGCGGGGGCCGCGGCCGCACTCATCCGCGGGGACTCGTCCCCGGCGGCCGCGGCCGCGTCGGACGGCACCCAGGAAGCCACGGACTCCGCGGCGGCGCCGGCCGGGACGGCTTCCTCCGACGCCGCCGCGGGCAGCACGGCCCCGGTGCCGGGCGCGACCGTCGAGGACGGACCCGCCCCGGCGCCGGGCGCCACCGGCGGCGAGGACGCGCGCCCCTTCCGTATCGTCGCCGTCACCTCCTGCCCCACCGGCATCGCGCACACGTACATGGCCGCCGAGTCGCTGGAGAACGCGGGACGCGACGCCGCCGACGTCGAGATCGTCGTGGAGACGCAGGGCTCGGCCGGCTTCGCCCGGCTCGACCCGGCCGTCATCGCCGCCGCGGACGGCGTGATCTTCGCCCACGACGTGCCCGTACGGGAAAAGGACCGCTTCGCCGGAAAGCCGACCGTCGACGTCGGCGTGAAGGCGGGCATCAACCGCCCCGCCGAGCTGATCTCCGAGGTCCGCGGCAAGGCGGAGCGCGGCGAGGTCACCGCGGGCGCCGCGTCGCCCGGCAGCCCCGTCGAGCGCGTCGGCGACTCCGGCGAGGGCTACGGCACCAAGCTCCGCAAGTGGCTGATGTCCGGCGTCAGTTACATGGTGCCGTTCGTCGCCGCGGGCGGTCTGCTGATCGCCCTCGGCTTCGCCCTGGGCGGCGACAACGGGTACCTGGTCGCCAAGATGCCGTCGGTCACCCAGCACTTCGACTGGGGCCAGATCGACAGCTGGGGTGCGCTCAGCTTCCAGATCGGCGTCGCGGCCTTCGGCTTCCTGGTCCCGGTCCTGGCGGGCTACATCGCCTACGGCATGGCGGACCGGCCAGGCCTCGTCCCCGGCTTCGTCGGCGGTGCGATCTCCCTCACCATCAACGCGGGCTTCCTCGGCGGTCTGGCCGCGGGGCTGATCGCCGGCGCGATCGTCCTGGCGATCCAGAAGATCGACATCCCGCCGGTGATGCGCGGCATCATGCCGGTCGTCGTGATCCCACTGATCTCCTCGATCGTCGTCGGCTTCCTGATGTTCGTGGTGATCGGCAAGCCGATCGCGTCCGCCCAGAAGGGCATGACCGACTGGCTCAACGGCCTCTCCGGAGCCAACGCCATCGGACTCGGCGTCATCCTCGGCCTGATGATGTGCTTCGACCTCGGCGGCCCCGTCAACAAGGTCGCGTACACCTTCGCCACCGCCGGTATCGCGGTCGCCAGCCCCAGCGACTCCGCCATGAAGATCATGGCCGCGGTGATGGCGGCCGGCATGGTTCCGCCGCTGGCCATGGCCCTCGCCACGACCGTGCGCGGCAAGCTCTTCACCGAGACCGAACGCGAGAACGGCAAGGCGGCCTGGGTCCTCGGCGCCTCCTTCATCTCGGAGGGCGCGATCCCGTTCGCCGCGGCCGACCCGCTGCGCGTCATCCCGGCCTCGATGGCGGGCGGCGCGGTCACCGGCGCCCTGTCGATGGCCTTCGGCGCCTCGCAGCGCGTCCCGCACGGCGGCGTCTTCGTGGTCCCGCTGATGGGCAACCCGTTCCTCTACCTCGTCGCCATCGCCGCGGGTGTCTGCGTCTCCACCGCCCTGGTGGTCGTCCTGAAGGGCATGCGGAAGCAGGCTCCCGGGGGCGCCGCCGAGCCGGCCGGGGCACCGATATCCGCCAAGGCCGACTCAAAGGAGCCGGTCGCGGCCTGAATTACCCTTTGCGGCAACGGTGAGTCATTTGCCGCACCTGCGAGATGCGTCACGGTCCGGGACCAAAGTCCCGGACTGTGGTGTCTACTGGAACGTATGCCCGAGCACGCGTCGATCCTCCAACTGACAGGCGTGGCCGTCCTCGCCCTGGCGACCGCCGTCTGGGTCGTCGGCCTGATACGGCTCCTGCGCCGGAACCGGTTCGAGGCCGCGGCGGTGCGCCCCGGCGACGCTCTGTGGGCCCTGCCCAGTCAGCGCCAGACGGGCCCCGGCGTGGAATGCGTCGAGCTGACCCCGGCGGAACGCGACGCATTCGCCGGTCTGGTACGCCAGTTCAGCGACGGCCGACCGTAACCGGAAGGCCCGCTTCGGCCGGATGGGCCGGCAGCCTCGCCAGGGTGATGGGCTAACTGCGCTGAGCCGCCCGGCGCTCCATCGCCTCGCGCGCCGCGCCCTCCGTCGGATAGACCTCGCACATGTGCCGTTTGTCCGGCGTCGCCGTGTGCTCGACCTCCCACAGGGAGATCTCCTGCCCGTCGCGCAGCAGGAAAGCGTGCTCGTACAGCGAGAAGCAGAGCCTCACCTGACCGGCCCGGCACGGGCGCCCGAAGGCCTGGGTGATCTGGTGGGCGGTCGCCGTGCGCAGCAGCGCGACGATGTCCGCACCCGGGCCGTCCGGATTCTCCGCCCGCCGCAGCAGCCGGCGCGCGTGATCCGCCGAGTCGTCGGGCACGTAGGCGTGCCGGGGCTCGGGGATCGGCGACAGCTGCACCATCACGGGCAGTTCGAAGTCGGGGGCGTCCGGCGGCAGCGGCAGCCTGGCCGTCGCCGCGCGCAGCTCCTCCTCGTCCACGTACACCTCGTGCTGCGGATGGCTGCCGGGTGCAGTGTTGTGAACGAGCTCCCACAGGGTGAGCGCCGAGCCGTCCACGAGCAGCCATGTGTGCCGGTACGTCTCGCGGTGCAGCCCCGCGCTGTGGTGCGCGGAGTGCAGTGAACTGTCGTGCGCCAGCGCGCAGTCGAGTCGCCGTATCGCGTCGTCGGGCAGCTCGAAGGAGTTCAGGGCACGCCCGAGAAGTCGCTCAAGGTGCTCCTCCGGAGACTCGGGCGACTCGGGTTGTTCGTACGCTGCCGTCTCGTACGGAACGCTCAAGGTTTCTCCCGGCGTTGCTGCATGTCACCTCGTGGGTGCATACCGTAGCCCCTCGGTCGGACATCATGTCCTCGAACCGAGAAAACGTCCGCACAGAAAACGAGCGGGCCGCGCGGCAAGTTCCCCCGCGGCCCGCCGAAGCGCCAAAAAGCCCTCGTCAGACGGCACTTCCCGCGGTCCACGCGCTCCACGCCATGTTCCAGCCGTTGAGACCGTTGTCCGGCGCGACCGTCTTGTCGGGGGAGTTCTTCACGACGACCACGTCCCCGACGAGGGAGTTGTCGAAGAACCAGTGGGCGGGCGTGTCGCCCTGCGCCCCCTGCACGTCCGCGAGCCCGACACAGCCGTGGCTCGTGCCCTCCCGGCCGAACGGCGGGTTCCCCTGGTTGTACCAGTAGTTGCCGTGCACGAACGTCCCCGACGTCGTCAGCCGCATCGCGTCCGGCACGTCCGGGATGTCGTACTCGCCGCCATAACCGACCGTCGAGCCGTTCATACGCGTCTGCCGGAACTTCTCGGAGATCACCATCTGCCCGTTGTACGTGGTGTGTTCCGCGCTGCCCGCCGAGATCGGGATCGACTTGAGGGTCCTGCCGTCGCGCACGACCGTCATGGTCTGCGTCTTCACGTCGACCGTGGACACCTGGGAGCGCCCGACGGTGAAGGTGACCGTCTTCTTCTGCACGCCGTAGATGCCACCGGCACCCTGCACACCGTCCAGGTCGATCTTCATGGTGACCTTGGAGCCCGCCTTCCAGTACTCCTTCGGCCGGAAGTCGAGCCGCTGCGTCCCGAACCAGTGCCCGACAACCTGCTGCCCGCTGCTGGAGGTGACCGTGATGTGCGACTGCACGGCCTTCTTCGCGCTGATCGCCTTGTCGAAGGTGAAGGACACCGGCATGCCGGCGCCGACCGTGGTGCCGTTGTCCGGCGTGTACGTGCCGATGAAGCTGTTGGCCGAATCGACGGTCGTGAAAATGGAGTTGGCGGCCGAGGTGCGGCCGTCGGAGTCCTTGGCGGTCGCGGAGATCCGGTACTTGGTGCCGCGCTCCAACTGCTTCGCGGGCTTCCAGCTCTTCCCGTCCCCGGAGACCGACCCGGCCACCTCCGTGCCCGCCTCCGCCACCGTCATCCTCACATCGGTCAGCTTCCCGTCGCTGACCTTCACCCCGGTGGCGTTGATGGACGCGCTCGTCGAACCGTCCTTGGCGGAGATCGCGATCTTCGCCGTCGACGTCTTGGTGCCGCCCCTGCCGTTCTTGCCGTCGGTGTCGGCGTTGGCATTGCCGCCGCAGGCGGTCAGGGTGAGGGCGCCGACCACCAGGGCGGCACAGGCGCCCAGTGCGCGCCGCGCTGTTATGTCCGGCGTTGCCACGGGCTGCTCCAAGTGTCGTGATGTGCGTGATCCGCTCCAGTACGTGGAGAGAGAGCGAGCCGTGGCGCGAAGGGTTCCCGCCCTCCGCGCCTGACGCCATCACGTGACAGAACCAGGACAATCAGCCAACCGTCGTCCCTAATCGCCGCCGTGTCCGCTGCCGCAATCGCTGCCGTGTCCGCTGCCGCGTTCGCTGCCGTAGAGCTCCCGGTACGAGGGCCATGACCCGCCGGGCCCGTCCACCGACTCGGCTGCGCGCACGGCCCGGACGATCGCGCGCGTGACCAGGTCCGCGCCCGCCGCGAGGATCTCGTTCAGCGCGAGGGGATTCCCGGCGGCGAGCGGCCGAGCACCCGTGGCCAGCGCGAACACCGTGTCCCCGTCGTTCAGCAGATGCACCGGCCGCACGGCCCGCGCGATGCCGTCGTGCGCCGTGCCCGCGAGCTTCTGCGCCTGCGCGCGCGTCAGGTCGGCGTCGGTGGCGACGACCGCGAGCGTGGTGTTCAGCGGGGGAGGGGAGTTCTTCGCGGCCGCCTCGGCCAGCCGCAGCCGCGCCGTCTCGTGGACCTCGTCCGACGGATATGCCATACGGCCCTGGAACAACTCCCCGTACAGCGCCCCCGTCAGCGGATCCACCGCCGATCCCGCCGCGTTGGCCACCACCAGCGCCGCCACCGTGATCCCCGAGTCGAGGACGGCACTCGCCGTTCCGATCCCGCCCTTGACCGCGCCGACGGTCGCTCCCGTGCCGGCGCCCACGCACCCCTCCCGCACCGGAGCACCGGGTTCGCTCGCGGCGGCGGCCTCGACCGCGGCCCGGCCCGTCGACGCGTCCGGCCTCGCCCGGAACTCGCCGCCGCGGCCCAGGTCGAAGACGCAGGCGGCGGGCACGACCGGGACGACGTGCGCCGGGCTCGGGCCCACACGTACCCCGCGTCCCCTTTCCTCCAGCCAGGCCATCACCCCGGACGCCGAGTCCAGCCCGTAGGCGCTGCCACCGGTCAGGACGACCGCCTCGACCTTCTGCACCAGGTTGCGCGGGTCGAGCGCGTCGGTCTCCTTCGTGCCGGGGCCGCCTCCACGTACGTCCACAGCCGCGATCGCGCCCCCCTCAGGGGTGAGCACGACCGTGCTGCCGGTGAGCCAACCGTCGCCGGTGCGTGTCGCATGCCCCACACGCAGGCCCGCGACATCCGTCAGAGCGTCAACTGTCATGCGCCCAGTGTTCCTTCGCTAGACGGCCTCCGCCTCCCCCCGCTCCGGGGCCCGCCCGATCAGCGTCACCCCGGCCACCACCGCCAGCGCCGCCACGATGCCGGCCGCGAGCACTCCCCAGTCGCCCAGGAACGTGCACACGAGGACCAGCAGCGCGGTCACCGGAAGGACGAGCTGCTGGGCGATGCCCACCTTGAAGTGGCGGGCATGCAACGCCCACACCGTCAGCAGGTACAGCGCCGTCGGCAGGGTCACCGCGCCGGACGCGGCAAGCGTCGAGATGTGCGCCTTGCCGACCGCCTGCTCCACCGCGACCTCCAGGCCCGCACCGATCGCCGCCGCCGACGCGAAGATCACGTAGTGGCCGTAACCCCACAGGAAGGCCTGCCCGTTGGAGCGCAGCCGACCGTGGATGGGGACCGCGAAGTAGATCCACCACGCGGAGAAGACGATCAGCAGCCCGCCCGCGGCGATCGGCAGCAACTCGCCCAGGGCCTCCTGCTCGTCCATGGCCGACTTCACGGCGACCGTGGCGGCGGCGATCGTCTCGCCCAGCACGATGATCGTGAACAGCCCGTACCGCTCGGAGATGTGGTGCGGGTGCCAGGACGTGGTGAAGCTCTTCTCCGCGTACAGCGGGACGCACAGCTCGGCGGCCACCATCACCAGGAACACCCAGGGAAGGGCGGGCTCCGGCAGGAACAAACCCACCCAGCCGACCTGGCACAGCAGCACACCGCCCGCATACCGCAGCGCCGTGGTTCTCTCACTGCCCTCGGCCGCGCGTGACGCCCGCAGCCACTGCGCGATCATCGCGAACCGCATGATCACGTAACCGAGCCAGACGAGCAGGAACGCGTGGTCCTCGAACGCCCGCGTCACCCCGGCGGCGAGCACCAGGACTCCGGCGATCTGGACCAGGGTGACGACCCGGTACAGCGCGTCGTCGTTGTCGTACGCGGAGGCGAACCACGTGAAGTTCATCCACGCCCACCAGATGGAGAAGAAGACCATCGCGTAGTTGAGGACGCCCTCACCCGCGTGCCCCTCGGCCACGGAGTGCACCAGTTGGACACCGGCCTGGGCGATGGCCACCACGAAACAGAGGTCGAAGAAGAGTTCCAGCGGCGACGCGACCCGGTGTTCCTCGTCCCGACCGCGTGCGGTCATGGTGCGCAGCGGTCCGCGCGGGACCGGCTGTGGCGTGGAAGCGGCTTCTGATGGGGAAGTGGACGTCATACGGCCAAGCACATCAGAAACTCCCGGGCCCGGGAGACGGCTCGGCACCCGAAGACGACGGGGCGGGCGCGGGCGTGGGCCGATGCGGCGGACCGGCTCCCCGTGCGCCGGCGGTGCGGTGCCGGCCGGGACCCCCGGTGGCGCGGCGCCGGCCGGGACCCCCGGTGGTGCAGCGCTGACCGGGACCCCCGGTGGTGCGGCGCCGACCCGGTCCCCAGCTGGACCAGGGGGCGGCGGCCCCTCGGCGTACCCTGGGGGCATGAGTACCGCCCCCGCCCCCGAACCGCGCGACCCGAAGAACGCGCTCGACTTCGACGACCCGCTGTACCGGCAGTCCTCAGACGACACGGACGACGGCTGGGGCGAGCGGCCCACCACCGGCGGCGACAGCGCGGCCGACCTGAAGCGCTTCCTCGACGAGAAGCCGCCCCACCACATCTGAGCCCGGGCCCGGCACCCCAGGGCCCCGAACCCCCGTGTCCGGGCCCCGAGGTGCCGTGCCAGGCGCGGCAACGCGCCGGCTACTCCCGGCTGTGCCCCGAACCGCGCTGCGCCACCAGGGCGTCGCGGATCTCCTTGAGGACCTCCAGCTCGGACACCTCGATGATCTCCTGCGTGCCCTCCTTCGCCTTCTGGCGGGCGGTCTGCCGGGCCAGGTACTTGGACATCGGCAGGACCATCAGGAAGTAGACGACGGCCGCGGTGATCAGGAACGTGAGCGTGGCGCTGAGGACCGTGCCCCACATGATCGGGATGCCGCTCGTGACCGCACCCGTCGCCTTGTCGACCGTGCAGGGCGACTTCAGGCACGAGCGGTACTTGTCGAGATCCTTGGTGCCGAACGCGCCGACCAGTGGATTGATGATGCCCTTCACCACCGAGTTGACGACATTCGTGAAGGCGGCGCCGATGACCACGGCGACTGCCAGATCGACGACGTTCCCACGTGTCAGGAAGGTCTTGAAGCCCACCCAGACGCCTGGCTTCTTCTCGCTCACCAAGAGGCCCCTCTGCACAAGTTGTGGAACAAACAGCTCCGCAACCTACGTCAGGGTCTGCCGGGCCTGTCCAATTGGGTAGCTCCAACGAGGGACTTGACACCTGGTCGGTGGTGCGTCCTGGGAGGCTCAGCACAGCGTCACCGCCAGCCGAGAGGTCGCGCTCGCCCCGGCCAGCCGCGCGGCCGCGGCCCGTGGGACCGACAGGACGAGCAGCGCTCCCGTCTCGGTGGCACCGATGTCCGGCACGTCGGTCACCCGCGCACCGGACGCGACCACCCGCGCCGCACCGCCGCTGTCCGCGGCGACCACGTCGACCCGGTCGCCCGGCCGCAGCAGCCGGACGGTGGCCGCGTCGGCGATCCGTACCGGCGCCGTCACCCTCTCGACCGCACGCCGCTCGCGCCCGGAGACAGAACCGGAGACAGAAGCAGGGGCTGAAGCAGGAGCGGAGGCGGAGGCCGGTGCCGCCGCGGGACGCCCTCGTGCACGCTCGGCGTCACGAGGGCCCGCCGCCACCAGCGCGGCCGCCGTGACCGCGAGCCCCGCGGCCACGGCTCGCCTCCGGTGCCGCAGCAGACGCCGCAGCAGATACGCGCCGCCCCGCACCCGCACGGGGGCGAAGTGCGGCACCTCGCACGTGGGAGGAGCGTCCGTGCCCAGCGGGCGTACCGAAGGAGAGACCGAGCGAGGGACCGAGCGAGAGACCGCGGAAGGGAGCTGTGCCATGGTGACCACCACCTGCGACGAGAGATCGGCTTGCGATCCCACGATGAGGCCTTGCGGCGAAGCCCGCCGCGGCCGGTGGGTTACTGGCGGGTTGTGGACAACTCCCTCACCCGAACGGGAAGTTCCGCCCCGGCGACCGGTGGTGGCGAGCGGTCGGCCGGAGGGTCACGGCAGCTCGAAGCCCGGGTCCATCCCGCCCAGCGCCCTGGTGCACGGACAATCCCGCGTCTCGTTCGCCGGCAGCCCCGCCACCAGGTCGAACAGCACGCTGCGCAGCCGGTCGACGTTCGCCGCGAACACCTTCAGCACCTCGTCGTGCGAGACGCCCTCGCCGGTCTCGGCACCCGCGTCAAGGTCGGTGACCAGGGTCAACGACGTGTAGCAGAGCTCCAGTTCACGGGCGAGAGCCGCCTCGGGGTGACCGGTCATGCCCACCACGGACCAGCCCTGCGCCCGGTGCCACAGCGATTCGGCGCGGGTCGAGAAGCGCGGCCCCTCCACCACCACGAGCGTGCCGCCGTCCACGGGCTCCCAGTCCCGGCCGCGGGCGGCCTCCAGCGCGGCCTTGCGGCCGACGGGGCAGTACGGGTCGGCCAGCGACACGTGCACGACGTTCGGCACGCCCCCACCGGGCAGGGGGTGCCCGTCGAAGTACGTCTGCGCCCGTGCCTTCGTACGGTCGACCATCTGGTCCGGAACGAGCAGCGTCCCCGGCCCGTAGTCGGGGCGCAGACCGCCCACCGCGCAGGGGCCGAGCACCTGGCGGGCGCCGACGGAGCGCAGCGCCCACAGGTTGGCCCGGTAGTTGATGCGGTGCGGCGGCAGATGGTGGCCGCGGCCGTGCCGGGGGAGGAAGGCGACCCGTCGCCCGGCGACCTCGCCGAGGAACAGGGAGTCGCTGGGCGGTCCGTAAGGGGTGTCGACCTGTATCTCGGTGACGTCGTCGAGGAAGGAGTAGAGGCCCGAGCCGCCGATGACACCGATCTCGGCCCTGGCCTGCGTCTTCGCCCCGGCCGGGCCCTGAGGATTCTCCGTGTTCGCCATGGACCGCACCCTAGCCGGGCCGGGGAACGCCGAAGACCCCGTCGTCGTATGACGACAGGGTCCCGTAAGAAGTGAGCCTTACGCGGCGGAGCTGCTGCTGCTGCTGGACGAGCCGCTGCCCGACGACTTCGCGTCCGAGGAGGACGAGGAGCTCGACGAGGACGTGGAAGTCGACGACGAAGAGCTCGGCGACGCGGACGTCGACGGCTTCGACGCCGGCGAGCTGCTCGACGAGGAGCCGCGGCTGTCATTGCGGTAGAAGCCGGAGCCCTTGAAGACGATGCCGACGGCCGAGAACACCTTCTTCAGGCGGCCACCGCAGTTGGGGCACTCGGTCAGGGCATCGTCGGTGAACTTCTGCACCGCCTCGAGGCCCTCGCCGCACTCGGTGCACTGGTACTGGTAGGTCGGCACTTGTCTTCCTCCTGGCACTCTCACTCAGTGAGTGCTAACGATCGTCCATATTAACCTGTGCGGCCAGCAAATGGAGTAACGTGCGTCACCTGCCCGCGGGCGGCGGTCAGGGCTTGACCGTCATGAGGGCCTTGTGCCCAAGTGAGAAGCCGCTTTGCGGCGGAGTCACAGTGACGTATTCCTGCGGAAACGGAATATTCGACACGTCACATCTCACCGATCGCGACAGGCTCGCGATGGGCCACGCCGCGCGTGACCACTCTGGTCGCGCGCGGCGGCGCGAGGTGCGAGCGCAAGGTCACCAGGGTCGCCAGAGCCAGTGCCGTACCGGCCATCGGCACCAGGAAACCTGCACCGTCCCAGAGGCGGTCCTCCAGTTGTCCGGCGACCGTGACGGCCGCCGCCTGGCCGAGCGCGACCGCGCCCGTCAGCCAGGTGAAGGCCTCGGTGCGGGCGGTCGCCGGCACCAGGCCCTCGACCAGCGTGTAGCCGGTGATCAGGGCCGGAGCGATGCACATGCCGACCAGGAGGCCGATTCCGGCGAGCACCACCACGGAGTGGGCGGCCCACAGCCCGGAGGCGGTCAGCGCGAGGGCCGCGTACCCGACGAGCAGCCGCCGCTGCGGGGCGATCTTCCAGGCGACGGCGCCGCAGACGACACCGGAGAGCATGTTGCCCGCGGCGAAGACGCCGTACAGGACACCGTTCAGCCCGGGTTCGCCGATCGACTCGGCGAAGGCGGCGAGCGAGACCTGCATGCCGCCGAAGACGGAGCCGATGCCGAGGAAGGTCACGATCAGGACGCGGATGCCGGGGACGCGCAGCGCGGAAACGTGCTCCACGCGCGCGTGGGTCGCGGGGGCGACGGAAGGCTGGGTGCTCTTCTGTGCGGCGAACAGAAGTCCGCCGATCAGGGTCAGTGCGGACTCGGTCAGCAGGCCCGCGGAGGGGTCCACGGTGGTGCACAGGGCGGTCGCCACCAGCGGGCCGAGCACGAAGGTCAGCTCGTCCGTGACGGACTCGAAGGCCGCCGCGGTGGTCATCAGGGGTGAGCCCTGGAGCTTCACGCCCCAGCGGGCGCGGACCATGGGGCCGACCTGCGGCACCGAGGCGCCGGTCGGTACGGCCGCCGCGAACAGCGCCCACAGGGGGGCGCCCGAGAGCGCCAGCGCGGTCAGCGCGAGACCGGAGACGGAGTGTACGAGGACGCCCGGCAGCAGGACGGCGCGCTGCCCGTGGCGGTCCGCCAGGCGGCCGCTGTAGGGCGCGAACAGGGCCATGGCGACCCCGGTGACGGCGGCGACGGCGCCTGCGGCGCCGTACGAACCGGTGGTGTGCTGCACCAGGAGCACGATCGAGATGGTCAGCATCGCGAACGGCTGGCGTGCGGCGAAACCGGGAAGCAGGAACGTCCAGGCGCCGCGGGTGCGCAGCAGCTGTCCGTATCCCGGGCGGGCGGGAGCCGACGAGGTCTTCGACGGCTCGGAGGTGACCGTGGATGCCACGGCCCGTGCCTTTCTGCCGCCTGGTAGCGCGCCCGTGCGGGGGCGCCGAGAGCTGTCCTCTTGCGCGGAACTGCGGTAGATGCCGGGCACCCCCTGCGAGGGCGCCACGACCGCCATACGGTCGCGCCAGCTCTGCGTCAGGCAGAGTTGGTTCGATCTAAGTCTGCCTTCATCCTACAGGGACGGGCGATGCGGTGCCTGTGAAAACGAGCACCATGATGACGCTCACCTGCGAATGCATATCGACGGGATATCGCCCGTTAATGCCCGTTGTCGCCCGTGCCCAGCCAGCCGGCCAGTTTGCCGCCCTGGCCGACGGCGCGCAGCCGCTTCTCCGCCGCGTCCCGGACCGGGTCGGTGGCCACCACGAGCAGTTCGTCGCCGCGCCGCAGCACGGTCGTGGGCAGCGGTACGAAGGACGTTCCGCCGCGTACGACGAGCGTGACGGCGGCGCCCGCGGGCAGGCGCAGCTCGTGGACCTCGACGCCGTGCATGCGCGACCCCTTCGGGATCGCGACGGACAGCAGGTGACCGCGCAGCCGCTCCAGGGGCGCCGATTCGATTCCCAGGTCGGCCGCCCCCGTGGACTCGCCCAGCCGCAGTTTGCGGGCCAGCCAGGGCAGGGTGGGCCCCTGGATGAAGGTGTAGACGACCACCAGGACGAAGACGATGTTGAAGATCCGCACGCTTCCCTGGATGCCGCTGACCATGGGGATCGTCGCGAGGATGATGGGCACGGCGCCGCGCAGGCCCGCCCAGGACATCAGGGTCTGCTCCTGCCAGGGCAGCCGGAACGGCAGCAGGCCGACCAGCACGCTCAGCGGTCGCGCCACCATGGTGAGGATCAGGCCTATGAGGAGTGCGGGCCAGATGTCGTCGCCCATCTGGTGCGGTGTGACCAGCAGGCCGAGCAGGACGAACATGCCGATCTGGGCGATCCAGCCGAGCCCTTCGGCGAAGCCGCGGGTGGCGGGCCAGTGCGGGAGTTTCGCGTTGCCGAGCACCATCGACGCGAGGTACACGGCGAGGAAGCCACTGCCGTGTGCCAGGGCGCCGGCGGCGTAGGCCGTGACCGCGATCGCCATCACGGCGATCGGGTAGAGGCCGGAGGCGGGCAGCGCCACATGTCTGAGCCCCCATGAGCCGAGCCAGCCGACCGCGAGACCGAGGGCCGCGCCGATGGCCAGCTCCAGGGCTATCTCGCCCAGCAGCACATACCAGTGCTCCACCGGACCGACCTCGGAGAAGGCGACGACCAGGATGACCACCGGAGCGTCGTTGAAGCCGGACTCGGCCTCCAGGACGCCCGTCACGCGCGCGGGGAGGGGTACTTTCCGCAGGACCGAGAAGACTGCCGCCGCGTCCGTGGAGGACACCACCGCTCCGATGATGAGTGCCTGGCGCCATTCCAGCCCGACGAGGTAGTGCGCCCCCGTGGCGGTGACGCCGACGCTCACCGCGACTCCGACCAGCGCCAGGGAGGTGGCAGCCGGCAGCGCCGGTCTGACCTCCTTCCACTTCGTTCCGAGACCGCCCTCGGCCAGGATCACGACCAGGGCCGCGTATCCGATGACCTGGGTCATCTCGGCGTTGTTGAAGTGGACGTCGCCCAGCCCGTCCTGGCCCATGGCGATGCCGATGCCCAGGTAGACGAGCAGGCTGGGGAGCCCGCTGCGCGAGGAGATCCGAACCGCCGCCACCGCGACGAGCAGAACGAGCGAACAGACGAGCAGGAGCTGGTTGAGGTGGTGGACAGTCAGCGGACCTTCCCTTCTCTGACCCGAGCACTTAGTTACCTTGTCTAGTTACCCTACCTAACTCTTGACGCTTTCTTGACACTTCGCAGGGCAAGATCGAACGGCCGTCCGCCCAGGGACCGACTCCGCGTCAAGGTGCGGTGGGCCCTGCGCCTATGGTTGCTCCAGCACTCCAGGACCGCCTGCCGCTCGCGTTAGGACAGCAAGGACAGCGATG
Organism: Streptomyces sp. SAS_270; assembly: GCF_052543295.1. Classification (NCBI taxonomy): domain Bacteria; kingdom Bacillati; phylum Actinomycetota; class Actinomycetes; order Kitasatosporales; family Streptomycetaceae; genus Streptomyces; species Streptomyces sp. SAS_270. The sequence goes on along the minus strand of NZ_JBMNDS010000006.1, from coordinate 38,477 downwards.
CCCCCCAACACCACCGCCTCTTCCGGCCAAAAGCCCGGCAAGTCCGGCAGGAAGAAGGGGCGCAAAGCCCGTCTGTTCTTGATTGTCCTGGTTCTGGCCATCGTCGGAGGCGTCGCCTTCGGTGCGTACTGGAGCATCAGTACTGTGCGCGCCTCCTTCCCGCAGACCAAGGGCTCACTCACGCTCGACGGTCTGTCAGGACCCGTGGACGTGCAGCGTGACGGCAACGGAATCCCGCAGATCTACGCCGCCTCGGACGCGGACCTGTTCATGGCGCAGGGGTACGTCCAGGCGCAGGACCGGTTCTACGAGATGGACGTACGCCGCCACATGACCTCGGGCCGGCTGTCCGAGATGTTCGGCAAGGGCCAGGTCAAGGACGACGAGTTCCTGCGCACGCTGGGCTGGGACCGGGTGGCGAAGAAGGAGTACGACACCAAGCTGTCGGCCTCCACGAAGAAGTACCTCCAGGCGTACGCCAAGGGAGTCAACGCCTACCTGAAGGGCAAGGACGCCGAGGACATCTCCCTGGAGTACGCGGCCCTTGGCTTCACCAACGACTACACGCCCAAGGAGTGGACCCCGGTCGACTCGGTGGCCTGGCTCAAGGCGATGGCCTGGGACCTGCGCGGCAACATGCAGGAAGAGATCGACCGGTCCCTGATGACCAGCCGCCTCGGCCCGAAGCAGATCGCCGACCTGTATCCGGAGTACCCGTACAGCCGGAACAAGGCGATCGTCCAGGAGGGCGAGTACGACACGGTCACCAAGTCGTACGTCCAGGGCAGCTCCAGTACGGCATCCTCGACCGGCACGGCGGGTACCGGACTCACGGGCAACGCCACGGCGTCCGGTGCCGACCTGCAGAGCCAGCTGTCGGGGCTCTACGACGTGCTCGACGACGTGCCCACGGCCGTCGGCGTGAACGGCAACGGCATCGGCTCCAACTCCTGGGTCGTCGCCGGGTCGCACACCATCACCAACAAGCCGCTGCTGGCCAACGACCCGCACCTGTCGGCCTCGCTGCCCTCGGTCTGGTACCAGATGGGCCTGCACTGCCGGGGCATCTCCAGCAAGTGCCAGTACGACGTGTCCGGTTACACCTTCGCGGGCATGCCGGGTGTGGTCATCGGCCACAACCAGGACATCGCCTGGGGCATGACCAACTCCGGGGTCGACGTGACCGACCTCTACCTGGAGAAGCTCACCGGCAACGGCTACCAGTACGACGGCAAGGTGCTGCCCTTCAGGACCCGCGAGGAGACGATCAAGGTCGCGGGCGGCGACTCCAAGACGATCGTCGTCCGGGAGACCAACAACGGGCCCCTGCTGTCCGACCGCAACGACGAACTGGTCAAGGTCGGCAAGAAGGCCACCGTCGACACCGCGGCGCCCGACCGCGGCGACGGCTACGGCATCTCGCTGCGCTGGACCGCGCTGGACCCGGGCAACTCCATGGACGCCGTCTTCGAGATGGACAAGGCCTCCGACTGGAGCGAGTTCCGCAAGGCCTCCGCGTCCTTCGACGTGCCCTCGCAGAACCTGATCTACGCCGACACCAAGGACAACATCGGCTACCAGCTGCCGGGGAAGATCCCGACGCGCGGCGAGGGCGACGGCTCGCTCCCGTCGCCGGGCTGGGACTCCAAGTACCAGTGGACCGGTTACATCAAGCAGGCCGAACTGCCCTACGAGTACAACCCGAAGCGCGGCTACATCGTGACCGCCAACCAGGCTGTCGTCGACAAGGACAAGTACCCCTACACGCTCACCGCGGACTGGGGTTACGGCGCGCGCAGCCAGCGGATCACCGACCTGATCCAGTCGAAGATCGACGGCGGCGGCAAGATCTCCACCGACGACATGCGCCAGATGCAGCTGGACAACAGCAGTGAGATCGCCAAGCTCCTGGTGCCCAAGCTGCTCAAGATCGACGTCAAGGACAAGAACGTCCGCGAGGCGCAGAAGCTCCTGGAGGGCTGGGACTACACGCAGGACGCCGACTCGGCGGCCGCCGCGTACTTCAACGCGACCTGGCGCAACATCCTCAAGCTCGCCTTCGGCAACAAGCTGCCCAAGGAGCTGCGGGTCAAGGGCCAGTGCCTGTACGTCGACCCGGTGGACACCACGGGCCCCGTGGACGACGACGACGCCAAGGTCCGCGAGTGCGGTCAGCGCGACGCCGACCAGGCCCAACCGGACGGCGGCGACCGCTGGTTCGAGGTGGTCCGCAAGATCGTCGACGACGAGAAGAACGACTGGTGGACGGCGCCCAAGACGCGCCTGGACAAGCCGGCCGACACCCGTGACGAGCTGTTCGCGCGGGCCCTCAAGGACGCCCGCTGGGAGCTGACCGCCAAGCTCGGCAAGGACATCGACACCTGGAGCTGGGGCCGGCTGCACCGCCTGTTCCTGAAGAACCAGACCCTCGGTACCGAAGGGCCCCGCTTCATCAAGTACATGCTCAACCGCGGCCCCTGGAAGCTCAGCGGCGGCGAGGCGACGGTCAACGCGACCGGCTGGAACGCGGCGGGCGGCTACGGAGTGGTCTGGGTGCCGTCGATGCGGATGGTGGTCAACCTCGGGGACCTCGACAAGTCCAAGTGGATCAACCTCTCCGGCGCCTCCGGACACGCCTACAGCGCCCACTACACCGACCAGACGGACAAGTGGGCCAAGGGCGAACTGCTGCCGTGGTCCTTCTCCAAGAAGGCGGTCGACAAGAGCACGAGCGACACGCTGGTGCTCAAGCCCTGACGACCGGCGGATGATGAAGAGCGGATGACGAAAACGGCCCTCCACGCATGCGTGGAGGGCCGTTTCGCCTGCCGGGCGCGAGATCGTTCAGCGGAAGCGGCGCACTCCCGAGGGGGTCACCACCGCGTGCACCGGCCGGTCGTGCGCTTCCTCGGGGACGTGCTCTACGACCTCCGTGTCGTACAGGAGGACCACGAGGGCGGGATCGGCGCCCGCGCGCTCCAGCCGGGCCAGTACGCGGTCGTAGGAGCCCCCGCCGCGCCCCAGGCGCATGCCGCGCGCGTCCACCGCCAGCCCTGGCAGGAGCACGACGTCGGCGTCCCGCACGGCGTCCGGGCCGAGGCGCTCGCCGACGGGTTCCAGGAGGGCCATCTTCCCGCTGTGCCGGACGTGCGCGAGGGAGTCCTCGCCGGTGTAGGTGCCCCAGTCCAGATCGTTGTCGGGCAGGAGCGCGGGGAGCAGAACGCGTGCGCCCCGCGCGCGCAGCGCGTCCAGGAGCGCGAGAGTGCCGGGCTCACTCCCCACGGAGACGTACGCCGCCACCGTGCGCGCTTGCGCCAGTTCGGGCAGCCCGAGCGCGCGGGTGGCGAGCGCCGCCGCCGTTTCCCGCACGTCATCCGCCGTCAACCGGCTTCTCACCGTGAGGAACTCTCGCCGCAACATTCCCTTGTCAAGCTCTGATCCTGGTCCGGGCTGGCTCACAGGTGACTCCCGTATTCTTCCAAACATGCTCATATGAGAGCGAATTAACCGGAGACACAGATTCCGCACATAGCCACCGGATATGGTTGTGGGCATGACTGAGTCGCACCCCAGGATCAGCAAGGCTGTCATCCCCGCCGCAGGCCTCGGCACCCGGTTCCTGCCGGCCACCAAAGCCACTCCCAAGGAGATGCTGCCGGTCGTCGACAAGCCGGCGATCCAATACGTGGTCGAAGAGGCCGCGTCGGCGGGTCTGGACGACGTCCTGATGATCACCGGTCGCAACAAACGCCCCCTTGAGGACCACTTCGACCGCAACTACGAGCTGGAGTCGGCCCTTCAGAAGAAGGGCGACGCCAGCCGGCTCGCCAAGGTCCAGGAGTCCAGCGACCTCGCGACCATGCACTACGTGCGCCAGGGCGACCCCAGGGGCCTCGGTCACGCCGTCCTGTGCGCGGCTCCGCACGTCGGCCACGAGCCCTTCGCCGTGCTCCTCGGCGACGACCTGATCGACCCGCGCGACCCGCTGCTCGCGCGCATGGTCGAGGTCCAGGAGCAGCACGGCGGCAGCGTCATCGCGCTCATGGAGGTCGCCCCCGAGCAGATCCACCTCTACGGATGCGCCGCCGTCGACGCCACCGACGAGGGTGATCTGGTGAAGGTGACGGGCCTGGTCGAGAAGCCGGACCCGGCGGACGCCCCCAGCAACTACGCGATCATCGGACGCTACGTCCTCGACCCGCACATCTTCGACATACTGCGCAAGACCGAGCCGGGCCGCGGCGGCGAGATCCAGCTCACCGACGCGCTGCAGCAGCTCGCCGCGGACGAGAAGGTCGGCGGCCCCGTGCACGGCGTGGTCTTCAAGGGCCGCCGCTATGACACCGGTGACCGCGGCGACTATCTGCGTGCCATTGTCAGACTCGCGTGCGAACGTGAAGACCTGGGCCCGGACTTCCGGTCCTGGCTTCGCAGTTACGTAGCCGAGGAGATGTAGCAACTTTGAGCAGCGCCGCGCCCCGCGCCGTCGGCCAGGACCACCTCTGGTCGGTGACCGAACACCTGGAGGACATCCTCGCGACCGTCCGCCCCCTCGAACCCATCGAGCTGCAACTCCTCGACGCCCAGGGCTGCGTCCTGGTCGAGGACGTCACGGTGCCGGTCTCCCTGCCGCCGTTCGACAACAGCTCCATGGACGGGTACGCGGTCCGGGTCGCCGATGTCGCGGGCGCGAGCGAGGAGTACCCGGCGGTGCTGACGGTCGTCGGCGATGTCGCCGCGGGCCAGGCCGAGCAGCCCCACGTGGGCCCCGGCCAGGCCGCCCGCATCATGACCGGAGCACCGCTGCCGCCCGGCGCCGAGGCCGTCGTCCCCGTGGAGTGGACCGACGGCGGACTGGGCGGTGGTCCCGTCTCCGGGATGCGCGCCCACAGTGCGGCCCCCGACGGAGCCCGTGGCGAGGTGCAGGTGCACCGCTCGGCCGAGGCACGCGCGCATGTGCGCGCGCAGGGCAGCGACGTCAAGGCCGGCGACCGCGCCCTCGACGCGGGCACCGTCCTCGGCCCGCCGCAGATCGCACTGCTCGCCGCGATCGGCCGCGGAACGGTACGCGTGCGCCCGCGCCCGCGCGTGGTCGTCCTGTCGACCGGCAGCGAACTGGCCCAGCCCGACGAGGAATTGGGCCCCGGCCAGATCTACGACTCCAACAGCTTCGCCCTCTGCGCGGCCGCCCGTGACGCCGGAGCCATCGCCTACCGGGTGGGCGCGGTGGCCGACGACGCCGAGACACTGCGTTCCACCATCGAGGACCAGCTCATCCGCGCCGACCTGCTCGTCACGACGGGCGGGGTGAGCGTGGGGGCGTACGACGTCGTCAAGGAAGCGCTCTCCTCCGTGGGTGACGAGGACGAGCCGGGCAGCGGCATCGACTTCCGCAAGCTCGCCATGCAGCCCGGCAAGCCCCAGGGCTTCGGTTCCATCGGCCCCGAGCACATCCCGCTGCTCGCGCTCCCGGGCAACCCGGTCTCCTCGTACGTCTCCTTCGAGCTGTTCGTGCGCCCCGCGATCCGCACCCTGATGGGCCTGGAGGACGTCCACCGGCCCACGACCCGGGCGATCCTGGAGACGGCCAAGGCGCTGACCTCGCCCGGTGGCCGCCGGCAATTCCTGCGGGGGAAGTACGCCGACGGGAAGGTGACCCCGGTCGGAGGCGCCGGATCCCATCTGATCGCCGCCCTGGCCCAGGCGGACGCGCTGATCGTGGTCCCCGAGGACGACACCTCCGTCGAGCCCGGCGCCGAGGTCGAGGTGGTCCTGCTCGGCTGAGTGCCCCGACTTGGCGGTACCGTGTCGCGCACACAGGCCACGCGCCGCACCGCGACGGGCCCGGACCGGGAGCGCCACAACAGATGAGTACGGACCGACTGACACACATCGACGACGCGGGCGCCGCCCGTATGGTCGACGTATCCGGGAAGGACGTGACCGCGCGCACCGCCCGCGCCAGCGGCCGTGTCCTGGTCTCGCCCCGGGTGGTCGAGCTGCTGCGCGGCGAGGGGGTTCCCAAGGGAGACGCCCTCGCCACCGCGCGCATCGCGGGGATCATGGGTGCCAAGCGCACGCCGGACCTGATCCCGCTCTGCCACCCGTTGTCGGTGTCAGGTGTCAAGATTGATCTGTCGGTCGCGGACGACGCCGTCGAGATCCGCGCCACCGTGAAGACCACCGACCGCACGGGTGTCGAGATGGAGGCCCTCACCGCGGTCAGCGTGGCGGCCCTCACCGTGATCGACATGGTCAAGGCGGTCGACAAGGGAGCGGTCATCACGGACGTGCGGGTGGAGGAGAAGACGGGCGGCAAGTCGGGCGACTGGAGCCGGGCATGACCGCCGGGCCGTACCGCGCCCTGGTGGTCACCGCCTCCAACCGGGCCGCCGCGGGCGTCTACGAGGACAGGGGCGGACCGCTGATCGCGCAGGGGCTGGCGGCGTTCGGCTTCACGGTCGAGGGGCCGCAGGTCGTCCCCGACGGCGATCCCGTCGAGGCCGCGCTGCGCGCGGGCGTGGACGCCGGGTACGACGTCATCGTGACCACCGGCGGTACGGGGATCTCGCCCACCGACAGGACCCCCGAGGCCACCCGGCGCGTCCTCGACCACGAGGTCCCGGGCATCCCGGAGGCCATCAGGGCGTTCGGCAGGGAGAAGGTGCCGACGGCGGCGTTGTCCCGCGGGCTCGCCGGAGTCGCGGGAGCGACGCTGATCGTCAACCTGCCGGGTTCCACCGGCGGAGTACGGGACGGCCTGGCCGTCCTGGAGCCCCTGCTGATCCACGCCGTCGACCAGATCCGCGGCGGCGACCACCCCAGACCCGGCGGGGGTGCGAACTGAACACCCCATCCTGGCCCGTCGAGCTGGTGGACGGCGATGTGGTCCTCCGGCCCATAAAGCTGCGCGACCAGCGGGCCTGGCGCGAGGTCAACCGGCGCAACCGGGACTGGCTGCGCCCGTGGGAGGCGACGATCCCGCCGCCCACGCCCAGCGGTCCGATCGCGCACCGGCCGACCTATCGGCAGATGGTCCGGCATCTGCGCGCCGAGGCCAACGCGGGCCGGATGCTGCCCTTCGTGATCGAGTACCAGGGGCAGCTCGTCGGGCAGTTGACCGTCGCAGGGATCACCTGGGGATCGATGTGCTCAGGGCACATCGGCTACTGGGTGGACCAGGGGGTGGCGGGCCGCGGAGTGATGCCGACCGCCGTGGCGCTGGTGACCGACCACTGCTTCCGCACCGTCGGACTGCACCGCATCGAGGTCTGCATTCGCCCGGAGAACGGGCCCAGCCGCCGGGTCGTGGAGAAACTCGGATTCCGTGAGGAAGGCCTGCGGCCACGTTATCTCCACATCGACGGGGCCTGGCGCGACCATCTCGTCTTCGCGCTCACCGCCGAAGAGGTGCCGGAGGGGTTGCTCGCCCGCTGGCGGCGGGCACGCTCACAGAAGTCGCCGCGGAACACTCCGAGGAACACGGCGTAAGTGCCGGTGAGCGGGGTGGGTCGGACGGCGTGGCATAAATGAAATACATGTTCGAAATTGATCGCCCGGCGATCACCTGAGGGCATTAAATTCACGCTCCCGGCGGCCTGCTGATCGCATCGGTCACAAAAAAAGCTCGAAATATCAGCCAGATCGTGCGACACACCGGCCCAATTGGCAGATGGCCTCACGCAAACCCCTCTACCGTGTGAGGCGTGAGCAGCAGCGGCCTCATCTACGCAGTCATCGTCGGGGCCTGGGCCGCCTACTTGGTGCCGATGTGGCTCCGTAGGCAGGACGAGCTGAACGAAGCCCGTCCGACGGAACGCTTCAGCACCGCCATCCGGCTGCTGTCCGGACGGGCGGGAATGGAGCGCCGGTACGCCAAGGACCTGCGGGCGCGCTCCACCGACGAGGGGGAGCCCAGCGCCGAACCGGGCACGGTCACCGACTCGGTGGACGTCCGGGCCTTCGCCATGCCTCCGGCGCGGCCGCAGGTCTCGGCCCAACTGCCGTCTCGGGCCGAGCCGGAGCAGAAGCAGGCGCAGAAGCAGGCACCGCAGGCCGCTGCCGGACAGAGCGCCCAGCAGAGCGTCAAGCAGGCGTCCCAGGCGCCCGCCAGGCCCGTACCGCAGCAGTCGGCCAAGCAGTCTCCCAAGCAGTCTCCCAAGCCCACGGCCAAGTCCGCGCCCCGGCAGCCCTCGGCGGCGCGCCGCGCCGCCTCCGCGGAGGCCGCAGCCCGCGCCCGGCGCACGAAGGTGCTCGCACGCCGGCGGCGTACGACCGTCATGCTCTTCCTCGCCTTCACGCTCGGCGCGATCGTCGCGGCCGTCGGCGGGCTCGCGTTCCTGTGGGCGCCCGGCGTACCCGCGGTGCTGCTCAGCGCGTACATCGTGTACCTGCGCGCCCAGGAGCACCGGCGCTTCACCTACGTCATGGACCGCCGCCGCGCCGAGGTCGCGGCCCAGCGGCTGCGGGAGCGTCAGCCGCGCCGTCGGCCGCCCGTCGACCCCGGCGGCGACGAGCCGGAGGACGGACCAGAGAGCGAAACCGACCCCGGGCTGCTGGCACTGGCGGCCGACCGCCGCGCCCTCGTCGAGCAGACCGACCACGCCGAGTGGGTCGACCAGCAGCGCGAGCGCCAGCGGGGCCCCGGCCACGGAGAGAGCTGGGACCCGGTGCCGGTTCCGTTGCCGACGTACGTGACCGCGCCGGTCGCGCCCCGGGCCACGTCCAGCGTCGACCTGGGGGCTCCCGACGCCTGGAGCTCCGCGCGGTCGAGCGCCGCCGAGCCGAGCGCCTCCGGTGCGCAGAGCGCGCCGGAGGCCGAGCCCGCGGACGAGGACCAGTCGGACGACGCCGACTGCGACGGCAGGAGCGACGCCCGCCGCGCCGCGTCCGCCCGGCGCGCCCGCGAGCGCGGCCGCACGCCCCTGTTCGACCAGTACGAGGACGGGGACCGGCCGCGCGCGGCCAACGAGTGACATCGCCTCCGCCGGCCCACGGCTGACCAGCCAGGAACGGATTTCCAAGCACCCGGATGAGGATGCTAGAGTTTCACTCGTTGCAAGGGCCTGTGGCGCAGTCTGGTAGCGCACCTCGTTCGCATCGAGGGGGTCTGGGGTTCAAATCCCCACAGGTCCACCGCAATTGAGAACCCCGCCGGATTCGTCCGGCGGGGTTCTTGCATGTGCGTGTGGAAACGGGCGGCCGCAAGGCCGCCCGTTTCCTGCAGTGAGCAGCAGCGCTCTACAGCGGCTTGGCGAAGCAGCGGCTCTCGTCGTGGAAGCGGTAGTGGCCGAACTTGGTGCAGGGTTCGTAGCCGCTCGATATGTAGAGGGCTATCGCCTCGGGCTGCTTGGTGCCGGTCTCCAGGACCATGCGGCTGCGGCCCGCCGTGCGGGCGTCCAGCTCCAGGGCCGCGAGGATGCGGCGGGCGACGCCGAGGCCGCGGGCGCCCGGGATGACGTACATGCGCTTGAGTTCCGCGTCGCCGTCCGAGTACCCCTCGTCGTTCTCGTCCTGGGTGCGCCAGCCGCCCGTCGCCACGGGAAGGTCCTGCCCGTCGTAGGCGATGAGATACCGGCCGAGCGGTGGCTCGAACATCGACGCGTCCAGCGGGGTGGCGTCGCCCTCGTCGCCGTAGCGCTCGGCGTATTCGAGCTGCACCTCGTCGTTGAGCTTGACGGCGTCGGGATGGTCGAAGGGGACCGGACGGATATTCATGCGTGGCATCGTACTTCTATGCGTCGGGATGGGTCGATGGATTAAGTATCGTGCCCGGGTGCTGACTGTTACCTCTGTGAATGTGAACGGGCTCCGGGCCGCCGCCAGGAAGGGCTTCGTGGAGTGGCTCGCCGAGACCTCCGCGGACGTGCTGTGCCTGCAGGAGGTGCGGGCCGAACCCGGGCAGCTGACCGAGGACGTGCGGGCGCCCGAGGGGTGGCACGTCGTCCACGCGCCCGCCGCCGCCAAGGGGCGGGCCGGTGTCTCCCTCTATACCCGGCGCGAGCCCGACCGCGTCCAGGTCGGCTTCGGGTCGGCGGAGTTCGACTCCAGCGGGCGCTATGTCGAGGCCGACCTGCCCGGCGTCACCGTCGCCAGCCTCTACCTGCCCTCCGGTGAGGTCGGGACCGAGCGGCAGGACGAGAAGGTCCGGTTCATGGGGGAGTTCCTCGGCTATCTGAAGGGGCTGCGGGAGCGGGCGGCCGCCGACGGGCGCGAGGTCGTGGTGTGCGGCGACTGGAACATCGCCCACCAGGAGGCCGACCTCAAGAACTGGAAGTCCAACAAGAAGAACGCCGGGTTCCTGCCCGAGGAGCGGGAGTGGCTCGGGAGCGTGTTCCAGGAGGGCGGGTACGTCGATGTCGTGCGCGCCCTGCATCCCGATGTCGAGGGGCCGTACTCGTGGTGGTCCTACCGGGGGCGGGCCTTCGACAACGACGCCGGATGGCGCATCGACTACCACGTGGCGACGCCCGGACTCGCCGGCAAGGCCGTCAAGGGGTTCGTGGAGCGGGCGGCCACGCATGGCGAGCGCTGGTCGGACCACGCGCCGGTGACGGTGGTCTACGACCTGTAGGAACCCCGGACGGAAGCGGGAGCCGCCGTCAGGAGCCGTTCTCCTCCGCGGCCAGGCGGCGGTCCAGTGCCAGCGAGAGTTCGGCGTCGACCACCGCTTTGGCGAGCGGGCGCAGCTCGGCCGGGTCCCGTTCGGGGGCGTGGGTGTGCAGCAGGGTGGCGAAGAGTTCGGCCATGGCGTCGGCGTGCACGCGGACCTCGCGGCCGGCGGCCATGACGGCGGCGAGCGGGACGCCCGCGCGGACCAGCGCCGAGGAGACGTCGAGCAGCCGGCGGCTGATGTGGATGATCTCGTCGCCGTCCACCGCGAGATAGCCGAGGTCCAGGGCGGCGGCCAGGTTCTCCGGGGTCACCTCGCCCGCGAAGTGGTCGGCCAGGGCCTCCGGGGTGAGGTGGACGGGACTCTCCTCGCTGGGCCGGGCCAGGCCCAGGGCCTCGCCGGCGTCCCGGCCGGACTCGAAGGCGGCGGTGAGGTCGGCGATGCCCGAGAGGGTGTGGCCGCGCTCCAGGAGGGCGGCGACGGTGCGCAGCCGGGCCAGGTGGTGGTGGTCGTACCAGGCGATCCGGCCCTCTCTGCGGGGTGGCGGGAGCAGGCCGCGCTCCCGGTAGAAGCGCAGGGTGCGGACTGTTATGCCCGCCTCCTTGGCCAGCTCCTCCATGCGGTACTCGCGTTTTTCCGATCCCTCAGCCACTTGCGCACCCTATGTCGTACCCCGGGTAACTTTCCCGGCCGCTACCCCTACCCGTGAGTACAAGGTTCCTCTACTCTCCCCATTGTGCCAGTGTTCACTGGCAGAGTCGGGCGGTTAGGGAGGCGTCGGGATGGCCGAGCACGAGCATGTGCGGGTGGCGGTGGTCGGGTCCGGGTTCGGGGGGCTGGGGGCCGCCGTGCGGCTGCGCCGCGAAGGTGTCACCGACTTCGTCGTGCTGGAACGGGCCGGCAGCGTGGGCGGCACCTGGCGGGACAACAGTTATCCCGGGTGCGCGTGCGATGTGCCGTCGCATCTCTACTCGTTCTCGTTCGCGCCCAACCCGGACTGGCCGCGCACCTTCTCCGGGCAGGAGCACATCCGGGAGTACCTGGAGCACGTCGCCGATGTGTTCCGGCTGCGGTCGCACATCCGCTTCGACTGCGAAGTGAAGATGATGACCTGGGACGCGGAACACCTGCGATGGGTGATCGAGACCAGCAGCGGGACCCTCACCGCCGATGTCGTCGTCTCCGCCACCGGGCCGCTCTCCGATCCGAAGCTCCCGGACGTCGCGGGGATCGACTCCTTCCCCGGCAAGGTCTTCCACTCGGCCCGCTGGGACCACGACTACGACCTGCGCGGCAAGCGGGTCGCCATGATCGGCACCGGCGCGTCCGCGATCCAGATCGTGCCGTCCATCCAGCCGGAGGTCTCCCGGCTCACCCTCTTCCAGCGCACCCCGCCATGGGTGATGCCGCGCGTCGACCGGGCCATCAGCGGCGCCGAGCGGTGGCTGCACCGGCAGCTGCCCTTCACCACGCACGCGCGGCGCGGCCTCCTGTGGGGCATCCGGGAACTGCAGGTCCAGGCGTTCACCAAGCGGCCCGACGAACTGGGCATGGTCGAGCGGCTGGCCAAACGGAACATCGCCCGCGCCGTCAAGGACCCGGAGCTGCGTGCCAGGCTCACCCCCGACTACCGCATCGGCTGCAAGCGCATCCTGCTGTCCAACACCTACTACCCCGCGCTCACCCAGCCCAACGTGGACGTGGTCGCCAGTGGGCTCAGCGAGATCCGCGGCTCCACACTCGTCGCCGCCGACCGCACCGAGACCGAGGTCGACGCGATCATCTTCGGTACGGGCTTCCATGTCACCGACATGCCGATCGCCGAACGGGTCGTCGGGGCGGACGGCAGGACCCTGACGGAGACCTGGCAGGAGGGCATGAAGTCGCTGCGCGGCGCCACCGCGGCCGGCTTCCCCAACTGGATGACGATCATCGGACCCAACACGGGCCTCGGGAACTCCTCCATGATCCTGATGATCGAGTCCCAGCTGAACTACCTGGCCGACTACATGCGGCAGCTCGACGTCCTGGGCGGCCGGGTGGCGCTCGACCCGCGGCCGAGCGCCGTGCACGCCTGGAACCAGCGCGTGCAGAAGCGCATGGAGCGCACGGTGTGGAACACCGGCGGCTGCACGAGCTGGTATCTCGACGCGAGCGGGCGCAACACCACCATCTGGCCGGGCACGACGACCGAGTTCCGGGGCGCCACACGGCGCGTCGACCTCGCGGAGTACGAGGTGCTGCGCACGCCCGAGCCCCTGGCTCCGGGCGCGGCCCCCGCCAGGAACGCCCGCAAGAAGAAGGTGGAGGCCGGAGCATGAGCCGACTGACGCATGTGACGCAGGGGCCGTACGCGCCGCCCGCGGCGGAGCGCGAGCTGACCGCGGTCTCCGCGGACGGCGCGCGGCTGCACGTCGAGGTGCACGGGAGCGAGCATGCGCCCGCTGTGGTCCTCGCACACGGGTGGACCTGCTCGACCGCCTTCTGGGCGGCGCAGATCAGGGACCTCGCCGTCGATCACCGGGTGATCGCGTACGACCAGAGGGGGCACGGGCGCAGTCCCGCGAGCCCCGCGTGCACCACCGACGCGCTGGCCGACGACCTGGAGGCGGTGCTCGCGGCCACGCTCGCACCCGGCGAGAAGGCCGTGCTCGTGGGGCACTCCATGGGCGGGATGACGCTGATGGCCGCCTCCGCGCGGCCCCGTTTCCGGGAGCACGCGGCGGCCGCGCTGCTGTGCAGCACGGGCAGCTCGAAGCTGGTCGCCGAGGCGCTGGTGGTGCCGATGGGCGCCGGCCGGGCGCGGACGTGGCTCACCGGGAAGGTCCTCGGCTCGCGGGCGCCGCTCGGGCCCGTCACGCCCGTGGCCCGGCGGATCCTCAAGTACGCGACCATGGGCCCCGGTTCGTCGCCGGTGATGGTGGAGGCGTGCGCCCGGGTGGTGCACGCATGTCCGCGCGCGGTGCGGCACGCCTGGTCACGGGTCCTTGAGCTGATCGACCTGGATCACGGTGTACGGGAGCTGAAGGTGCCGACGGCCGTGGTCGCGGGCACGGCGGACCGGCTGACCCCCGTGGTGCACGCGCGGGCACTCGTCGCCGCGCTGCCGAACTGCGTCGGCAGCACCGAGCTCACCGGGGTCGGGCACATGACGCCCGTGGAGGCGCCGGAGCTGGTCGGCTCACGCATCCGGGAACTCGTGGCCACGTATCTCGTGAGTGCCGAGGACGCGGAGCTCGCGGTGGTCACAGAGGCTGCGGAGGTCGTGGAGAGCGCAGAGGTCGTGGACAGCGCGGAGATGAGGGAGGGCGCATGAGCAAGGTCAGCCTGGAAGGACAGGTCGCGGTCGTCACGGGGGCCGCGCGAGGTGTCGGCGAGCTCCTTGCGCGCAAGCTCTCCGCGCGCGGCGCGAGGATCGCGCTCGTCGGTCTGGAGCCGGACGAGCTCAAGCAGGTCTCGCAGCGGCTGCACAGTGACAGCCACTACTGGCACGCCGACGTGACCGACCACGAGGCGATGGCCCGGGTCGCGGAGGAGGTCAAGCAGCGGTTCGGGAAGGTGGACATCGTCGTCGCGAACGCCGGGGTCGCGAGCGGCGGTCCGTTCGCCGACTCCGATCCGGCCGCCTGGCGCCGGGTCGTCGAGGTCAACCTGATCGGCTCGGCGGTGACCGCGCGGGCCTTCCTGCCCGTCCTGATGGAGAGCCGCGGCTATCTGCTGCAGATCGCCTCGCTCGCCGCCATCACCCCGGCCCCCATGATGACGGCGTACTGCGCGTCCAAGTCCGGTGTGGAGGCGTTCGCGCACAGCCTGCGCGCCGAGGTCGGCTACAAGGGCGTACGCGTCGGGGTCGGCTATCTGTCCTGGACCGACACCGACATGGTGCGCGGGGCCGACCAGGACGACGTGATGCGCGAGCTGCGGCAGCGGCTGCCGTGGCCGTCCAACAAGACGTATCCGCTGGGCCCGGCCGTCGACCGTATCGTCGCCGGGATCGAGCGGCGGTCGAGCCATGTGTACGCGCAGTGGTGGCTGCGCGGGATGCAGGGCGTCCGGGGGTATCTGCCGGGGCTCATCGGGGCGGTGGGGCAGCGGGAGATGCGGCGGTTCGAGCCCCGTCTCGGCACCGTCCCCAAGGGGCTCGTCGGCGCTGGTGGGGCGGCGGACGAGGGGGAGCGCGGCGCTCTTTCTCACGGTGAGTAACTGGTCGAAATGCGCGCTTTGTTCGCCCGTGTCAGTCTGGTCGAGCCCAATCCCCTCACCCGCAAACGGGAGTGAACTTCCATGGGTATGAAGGACCAGTTCCAGGACAAGGCCGAGCAGATGCGCGACAAGGCCAAGCAGAAGCAGGGCCAAGGCCAGGACGAGGCGAGCGAGCGCTCGCAGCCGATGCGTGACGAAGCGCAGCGCGGCCAGCAGCGTGGCCAGCAGCAGCAGCGTGACCGAGGTCAGCAGCGTGACCGCGGTGACCAGGACACGCAGCGCGCCATGCAGGACGAGCAGGACCGGTTCGACCAGGACTACGACGTTTAACGTTGCACTTGGCTGAGCTGTGTTTGGGGCGCCCTCTTCTTGAAGAGGGCGCCCCATTCCGCTGTCCGTGCAACCGCGTCCCCGGGCGCGGTTGCACGGGGGGCTACTCCCTCGGCGGGAGTTTCGGGCGGGTTCGCGCCGGCACGTTTCCGTAGTCCGGGGGAGTCGCCGCGGGGTGCGTCGTCAGCAGGTCAAGGGAGAGTTGGATGGCGTCGTCCAGTTGGGCGTGGCGGCCTTCCGCCCAGTCCAGGGGGGTGCGGTGGATCTCGAGGTCGGGGGTGACACCGCGGTTCTCGATGGACCAGCCGTACGCGTCGAACCAGGCGGCGTTCATGGGGACCGTGATGACCGTGCCGTCGCCGAGCTGATGGCGGCCGGTCATGCCGACGACTCCGCCCCAGGTGCGCTGGCCGACGACCGGGCCCAGTTTCAGGAGTTTGAAGGCGGCCGTGATCATGTCGCCGTCGGACGAGGTCGCCTCGTCCGCGAGGGCGACGACCGGGCCGCGCGGGGCGTTCGAGGCGTACGACACCGGCTGGGCGTTGCGCGTCAGGTCCCAGCCCAGGATGGTGCGCGTGAGCTTCTCGATCACCAGCTCGCTGATGTGGCCGCCCGCGTTGCCGCGTACGTCGACGATGAGGGCCGGGCGGGAGACCTCCAGGCGCAGGTCGCGGTTGAACTGGGCCCAGCCCGAGCCGCCCATGTCCGGGATGTGCAGATAGCCGCAGCGGCCGCCGCTCAACTCCCGTACGACTTCACGGCGTTTGGCCACCCAGTCCTGGTAGCGCAGCGGGCGCTCGTCGATCAGCGGGACCACCGCCACCCGGCGTGAACGGCCCTCGCCCTCCGCCGGGGTGAACGTCAGCTCCACCGTCGTACCGCCCGCGCCCGCGAGCAGCGGGTACGGTCCCGTGACCGGGTCCACCGGGCGGCCGTCCACATGGGTGAGCACCGCGCCCTCCCGGATCCCCGTGCCGGCCAGCGGGGAGCGGGCCTTGGAGTCGGAGGAGTCGCCGGGGAGGATCCGCTTGAGCATCCAACTGCCGTCGCGGCGCACGAAGTTGGCGCCGAGCAGGCCCTGCCGGCGCTGGTAGTGGGGCGGGCCCTCGTTGCGGCGGGCGGCGGACACGTACGCGTGCGAGGTGCCCAGCTCGCCGAGCACCTCGCGCAGCAGATCGGCGAACTCGTCCGGCGACGCGACCCGTTCGACCAGCGGGCGGTACTGGTCGAGCATCGCGTCCCAGTCGATGCCGCACATCTTGGGTTCCCAGTAGTAGGCGCGGATGATGCGGCCCGCCTCCGCGTACGCCTGCCGCCACTCGGCGGCCGGGTCGGCGTCGTGCAGGATGCGGCGCAGGTCGATCCAGACCGTCGAGTCGCCGTCGCCGGACTCGGTGGAGGGGACGGCGCGCAGGTCGCCCTCGTCGACGACGACCAGGCGGCTGCCGTCGCCGCTCACCGCGAACCAGTCGAGGTGGTCGACGAGTTCGGACTTCTTCGCCTTGCTGATGTTGAAGTATTCGAGGGTGGGCCGGCCGGAGGTGTCGTCCGGGTTCGCGAAGGTCTCGCCCAGTGCGCCGGAGATGGGCCAGCGCAGCCAGACCAGACCGCCGCCCGAGACCGGGTACAGCGCCGAGTACTTGGAGGCGGTGACCGGGAAGGGTGTCACCCGGGCTTCCAGGCCCTCGATCTCGACGGTCGCGGTGGACCCGTCGCCCGGTTCCTCCTCGACCGGGTCCAGGCCGCCGGCGACCGGGCGCCCGTCCGGGTTGAGCGCGAAGGGGGAGGGCGTGGCGGAGGAGAGCGGGACGAGGTAGGGGCGGCAGCCCAGCGGGAAGGAGAGGTCGCCGGTGTGGACGTCGTAGACCGGGTCGAAGCCCCGCCACGACAGGAACGCCAGATAGCGGCCGTCGCGCGTGAAGACCGGGTTCTCGTCCTCGAAGCGGCCGTTGGTGACGTCGACGATCAACCGGTCCCCCTTGCCGGTGGGGGAGACGCGCGCCATCTTGATCTGGCGCAGCGAGCGGCCGATGCCGGGATGCGACCACGTCAGCCAGGCCCCGTCCGGCGAGAACGCGAGGTCGCGCACCGGGCCGTTGATCGACCGGATCAGCTCGGTGACCTCCCCGTTGGAGTCCTCGGTCGCGTCGATGAGGAGCAGCCGCCCGTCGTTGGAGGCGATCGCGAGCCGTTCGCCCCGCGGGTCCGAGACCAGTTCCTGCACGCGGCCCAGACCGCCGGAGGCCAGCCGGCGCGGCTCACGGTCGCCGGTCGCGCGCGGCAGATAGGCGATCTCGACCGCGTCCTCGCCCTCCGCGTCCGTGACGTAGGCGACCTGGCCGCCCGAGCCGAGCATCTCGGGAAGCCGGACGCGTACCCCCGGGGTGTCGACGATGGTGCGCGCGGGGCCGTCGCGGTGCGTGAGCCAGTACAGGCTGCCGCGGACGACGACGGCACTGGCCCGGCCCGTCTCGTCCACGGAGATGCTGTCGATGTGCCGGGCCGTCGGGACCGGGTACGTACGCCGTCCGGCGCGTGGCCCGCCGAGCCGTACGTCGAGGCGGCGCGGCACCGAGTCCGCGGCCAGGTCGTCGACGATCCACAGGTCGCCGGCGCACTGGTAGACGACGCGGGCGCCGTCGGAGGCGGCGTGCCGGGCGTAGAACGCGTCGTGGTCGGTGTGCCGGCGCAGGTCCGAGCCCTCGTACGTGCACGAGTACAGGTTGCCGATGCCCTCGTGGTCGGAGAGGAAGGCGATGCGGCCGCCGACGAACATGGGGGAGTGGAGGTGGCCTTCGAGGTCCGCGAGGATCCGCTGTCCGTGCAGCCAGAGGCGGCCCGTCGCGCCGCCCCGGTAGCGCTTCCAGGCGGCCGGTTCGTGCGGCGGGGTGCCGGTGAGCAGCAGGGTCTTGCGTTCGCCGTCGATGTCGGCGACGGCGATGTCGGAGACCGGGCCCCAGGGCAGCCGGCCGCCGGGATCGCCGTCGGGGTGCACGCTGTAGGCCCAGGTGAAGTACGAGAAGGGCTGGCCGTGCGAGGCGACGGCGAGGATGTCGCCGTCCGGGGACCAGCCGCAGACCTGGGTGTCCGCGCTCCCCCAATAGGTGAGCCGCTTCTCGGGACCGCCGTCCACCGGCGCGAGATGGATCTCGGGGACGAAGCTGCGCCAGCTCGTGTACGCGATGTGCCGCCCGTCGGGCGAGAACCGCGGGTGGCCGACCTTGGTGCGGTCGACCGTGAGCCGCCAGGCGCGGCCGGGCCCGTCCAAGGGAGCCACCCAGAGGTCGTCCTCGGCCGCGAAGCACAGCCGGTCGCCGCTGAGGTGCGGGAAGCGCAGATAGCCGGGGTCGGTCGGGCCGGCGGTCGTGGTCGGGTCGGTGGTCGCGTTCTCGTACGGGTCGCTGGCGTCGCTCACCTACTCATGCTTTTCCGGGGGACGGCCTCGGGCAACTTATGAAAACGCGACAGGAGTGACACAACCCACGTACGAAACGGTTTCGTTTCGCTAGCTCTCGGGGTATCTTCATGGATGTACGGAGGTACGAAACCGTGTCGTTCGGAGCAGGGACAGAGGAAGAGGAAGGTGAGTGGGATGACTGAGACCGCGACGGTGCGGCGCAGTCGGATCACGCCCGAGCGTGAGGCCGAGTTGTACATGGCCGTGCTCGACCTGCTCCGCGAAGTCGGCTACGACGCCCTGACCATGGACGCCGTCGCCGCCCGTACGAAGTCCAGCAAGGCCACGCTCTACCGCCAGTGGGGCGGCAAGGCCGAGCTCGTCGCGAAGGCCGTGCGGCACAACAAGCCGGGCGGCATGGGCCTCGCCGACATCGACACCGGGTCGCTCAAGGGTGATCTGCACGCCCTCACCCTGCGTTCGGACGACTGCGAGATGGAGCAGAACTCCGCGCTGATGCGGGGCCTGGCCATGGCGGTCCACAGCAACCCGGACCTGCTGAACGCGTTCAAGGAACATCTCATCGAGCCGGAGATGGCGGAGTTCCGTCGAGTCGTGCAGCGCGCGGTCGACCGGGGTGAGGTCCGTGCGAACAACCCGGCGATCGACTACATGATGCACATGATGCTGGGCGGGTTCGCCGCCCGCACACTGATCGACGAGAAGCCGCCGACGCAGGCCTTCCTCCTCTCGTACATCGACGCCGTGGTCCTCCCCGCCCTCGGCATCCGGTAGATCCCCGCAGTTCCCGATCCCCTTGCCTGTCCGAGTACCTGACGTCACCGCTCACGTCGTCGGGACGGTCACCCCTGCCTCCCCGCAGGGCTGATCACCCCTGCCCAGAACCGCCCCCACGACCTGACCGGGAGTACGTCTTCGTGGCCACGTTTCTCTACAAACTCGGCCGACTCGCCTTCCGGCGACGGCACTTCGTCGCCCTGATATGGGTGGCGCTGCTGACGCTCGCGGGCGTCGGCGCCGCCTCCGCGCCCACCGCGGGCTCCAGTTCCTTCTCCGTTCCCGGCACCGAGGCCCAGAAGGCCTTCGACCTGCTGGAGAGCCGCTTCCCCGGGACGACCGCCGACGGCGCGACCGCGCGGGTCGTCTTCAAGGCGCCGAGCGGCGAGAAGATGACGTCCGCGGCCAACAAGGCCGCCGTCCACAAGACCGTCAACGAACTGCGCGACGGCTCGGAGGTCACCTCCGTCACCGACCCCTACAAGTCCGGCTCCGTCTCCAAGGACGGCAGGATCGCGTACACGCAGGTCAGGTACGACGTCTCCGGCATGGAGCTGAAGGACGCCTCCAAGGACGCCCTGAAGGAGGCGGCGCAGGTCGCGCGGGACACCGGGCTGACCGTGGAGGTCGGCGGTGACGCGCTGCAGGCCGTGCCCGAGACCGGGTCCACCGAGGTCATCGGCATCGCGGTCGCCGCGGTCGTCCTCGTCATCACCTTCGGCTCGCTGATCGCGGCCGGGCTGCCGCTGCTGACCGCGCTGATCGGCGTCGGGATCGGTGTCTCGACGATCACCGCCCTGGCGAAGGCGCTCGACCTCGGCTCCACCACCTCCACGCTCGCGATGATGATCGGCCTCGCGGTCGGCATCGACTACGCCCTCTTCATCGTCTCCCGCTACCGCGCCGAACTGGCCGAGGGCCGGGAGCGCGAGGAGGCGGCGGGCCGCGCCGTCGGCACGGCGGGCTCCGCGGTGGTCTTCGCGGGCCTGACGGTCGTGATCGCCCTGGTCGGCCTGGCGGTCGTCAACATCCCGATGCTCACCAAGATGGGCGTCGCGGCCGCGGGCACGGTCGCCATCGCCGTCCTCATCGCGCTGACCCTGATCCCGGGCCTGCTGGGCTACGCGGGCAAGAAGGTCAAGCCCGCGGGCGAGAAGAGCAAGGTGCTCGGCGGCGGGCGCGCGGCCAGGAAGGCGGCGCAGAACCCCGACAAGCCGAACATGGGCACGCGCTGGGCGAGGTTCGTCGTACGGCGTCCGATCGCCGTCCTGCTCCTCGGTGTCGTGGGCCTCGGTGCCGCGGCCATCCCGGCGTCCTCGCTGGAGCTGGGCCTGCCCGACGACGGCTCGCAGCCGACGTCCACGACGCAGCGCCGGGCGTACGACCTGCTGTCGGACGGCTTCGGCCCCGGCTTCAACGGGCCGCTGCTGGTCGTCGTCGACGCGAAGGCGAGCAAGGACCCCGACGCGGCGTTCACCAGGGTCAAGGACGAGATCAAGGGGCTCAAGGGGGTCGTGACGGTGACCCCGCCGGCGCCCAACAAGGCCGGCGACACCGCGACGATCAGCGTCATCCCGAAGTCGAAGCCCTCCTCGACGCAGACCGAGGACCTGGTCCACGCCATCCGTGACGCGGGCGGCGACATCAAGGCCGACACGGAGGCGAGCACCCTCGTCACCGGCTCCACGGCGATGAACATCGACGTCTCGCAGAAGCTCAACGACGCGCTCATCCCGTACCTCATCCTGGTGGTCGGCCTGGCCTTCCTCCTGCTGATCGTGGTCTTCCGCTCGATCCTGGTCCCGCTGAAGGCGGCGCTCGGCTTCCTGCTGAGCGTGATGGCGGCCCTGGGCGCCGTCGTCGCGGTCTTCCAGTGGGGCTGGCTGGCAGGCCTGATGGGCGTCGAGGAGACCGGTCCGGTCATGTCGATGATGCCGATCTTCATGGTGGGCGTCGTCTTCGGTCTCGCCATGGACTACGAGGTGTTCCTCGTGACCCGCATGCGCGAGGCGTACGTCCACGGGGAGAAGCCCGGCCAGGCCATCGTGACGGGCTTCAAGTACGGGGCCCGTGTGGTCACCGCAGCCGCCGTCATCATGATCGCCGTCTTCTCCGGCTTCATCGGCTCCAGCGAGTCGATGATCAAGATGATCGGCTTCGGCCTCGCGATCGCCGTCTTCTTCGACGCGTTCGTCGTCCGTATGGCCATCGTCCCGGCCGTCCTCGCCCTGCTGGGCAAGAAGGCCTGGTGGCTCCCGAAGTGGCTCGACCGCGCCCTGCCGAACGTCGACGTCGAGGGCGAGGGTCTGCGCGCGCACGACCGCCCGAAGGACGACGACGCGGACGAGGACCGGGAGTTGGCACGGGTCTGATCCCTCCCGGCCGGCACGAGAAGGGCGCCCCGCTGCTCGGCGGGGCCCCCTTCCGCCTTGGAATTCGTTCGTGACGCATGTAACGGGCAGCTAGCCTGCGTTTCATGACGTCTTCGGAATCAGGAGCCCACCCCCGCTTCGCCGAGGCCCTGCGCGAGCTGGGCCTGGACGAACTGCCCTCGCAGGTCCGGCACTTCCCGGAAGGCGCCCGTACCGCCGCCGAGGCCGCCGCTGCGATCGGCTGTGAACTGAGCCAGATCTGCAAGTCGCTGATCTTCGCGGCGGACGGGGTACCGGTGCTCGTCCTCATGGACGGGTCGTCCCGCGTCGACCTGGAACTCGTCCGGCAGGCGCTCGGCGTCGAGAAGGTCACCCGGGCCAGGGCCGACGTCGTACGGGAGACGACCGGGTACGCGATCGGGGGCGTGCCGCCCTTCGGGCACCGTACGAAGACCCGTGTCCTCGCCGACCGTTCACTGCTGGACCACGACGTGGTGTGGGCGGCGGCCGGGACCCCGCACGCCGTGTTCCCGATGGAACCGAAGGCGCTGATCGCGCATGCCGGCGCGGCGCTCGTGGACGTGCGCGAGCAGACCTCGTGACGCCCCTGGTGACCGCGGCGGTGCTGTTCGCCGCGGTCACCCACGCGAGCTGGAACGCCATCGCGCACCACATCACCGACAAGCTGGTCGGCTTCACACTGATCGCGGGCGGCGGGGCCCTGATCGGGATGGCCATGGCGCCGTTCGTGCCGTTTCCGGCGGCCGGGGCGTGGCCGTATCTGATCGCCTCCGCCGTCATCCATGTCGCGTACTACGTACTGCTCATGCGGTCCTTCCGGCTGGGGGACTTCGGACAGGCGTACCCGATCGCGCGCGGGACCGCGCCGCTGGTCGTCACGGGGCTCGCGGCGCTGTTCGCGCACGAGGTGCCCGACGGCTGGGCGGCGGCGGGCATCGCCGTGTCGTGCGCCGGGCTGACCGGGGTGGCGCTGTGGGGGCTGCGCGGGAGCCGTCCCAACTGGGCGGCGATCGGGGCGGCGCTGGCCACCGGGCTGACGATCGCGGCGTACACGGTGGTCGACGGGCTCGGCGTGCGCGCGTCGGGCTCCTCCCTCGGGTACATCGCGTGGCTGATGGCGGTCGAGGGCGTGGTCGTCCCGGCGTACGCGGTATGGCGCTGGCGGGGCGGGACCGCGGCGATCCTGCGGCCCTTCGCCGGGGTCGGCTTCCTCGGAGCGGCGCTCTCCGTGTCGGCGTACGGGCTCGTCCTGTGGGCCCAGACCCGTGCGGAGCTGGCCCCGATCGCCGCGCTCCGCGAGTCGTCGATCATCGTCGGTGCCGCGATAGGCGCCGTCTTCTTCAAGGAGCGGTTCGGGGCGCCGAGGATCGCGGCGGCGGGGCTGCTGGTCGTGGGGATCGGGCTGATGCTGCACGCGGGATAGCGGGGCCGCGGCAGATCCCGGGGCCGGTGGCCCGTGCGGCGACGGCCCTGGAGGAGCACTCTGGAAGCAGCGGTTTCGGAGGTGATCGTCATGACGCACACCGCTGTGGGATGGCACATCGAGCTGGAGTTCGAGGAGGACGACCAGCGCACACGGGCGGCGGCCCTCGTACGGCTGCCCGACGGGAAGGAGGTGCGGGCGCACGGTTATGCCAGCCGCCACCGCTCGGACGAGAATCAGCCGAGGGTCGGCGAGGAGATCGCGGGGGCTCGCGCGCTGAACGAACTCGCGATGCAACTGCTGACCAAGGCGCACGACGAGATAGACCAGGCGTCCGGGAGGACATCGCACTCCCTGACCCGCTGACCGCCTACTCGCTGACCGCCTACCCGCTGACCGCCTACCCGCTGACCCGCTCTGACCGCGGTCCCCGGGACGGACTCAGAGCGATGACGCCGCCGCCCGCACCGCCCGTACCAGCGCCTGCGCCCGCGGGTCCGCCGTCACGCTCGTACGGAAGCCGTTGGTGACATAGCCGAAGGCGATGCCCGAGTCCGGGTCGGCGAAGCCGAGGGCGCCGCCGCGGCCCGGGTGGCCGAAGGAGCCGGGGCCGAGGAGGGGCGAGGCCGTGCCGTGCAGCATGTAGCCGAGGCCGAAGCGGGTACCCACGACCAGGACGCGGTCGGGGCCTGCGGAGGCTTCGGTGCGGGCCAGGTCGACCGTCCCGGGTGCCAGCAGCCGTACGCCGTCGACCTCCCCGAGCAGCGCGGCGTAGAAGCGGGCCAGGCCGACCGCGGTGGCGATGCCGTTCGAGGCGGGCAGGACGGCCCTGTGGTACGCGGGGTCGTTCTCGTCCGGCTGCGGGGTGATCGCGGCGAAGGCGCGGCGGGTGAGGGAGGACGGGTCGGCGTAGGCCTCGGAGACCGACCGCTTGGGGCGGGCCTTCAGCGCGCCGTCCGCCGCGGGGGCCTCGATCCGGCCGACCCGGCCCACGCGGGGCGCCTGTTGCTCCGGCAGGCCGACCCACAGGTCCAGGCCCAGCGGCCCGGCGATCTCGTCCGCGATCCACTCGCCGATCGTCCGGTCCGTGACGCGCCGGACCAGTTCGTTCGTCAGCCAGCTGTACGTCTGTGCGTGGTAGCCGTGGTCGGCGCCGGGCTCCCAGGCGGGCGGCTGTGCGGCGATCGCGGCGGCCGCGAAGTCGGGGTCCGCCGCCTCGGCCGGCGTCAGCGGACGGTCGAGGACGGGCACCCCGGCGCGGTGCGCGAGCACGTGCCGCACCAGCGTCCGCTCCTTGCCGTACGCCTTGTACTGCGGCCAGTAGCGGCCCACCGGAGCGTCCAGGTCGAGCTGCCCGCGCTCCACGAGCATCAGCAGTACGGCGGCGGCGACACCCTTCGTCGCGGAGCGCACGATCTGCGCGGTGCCCCGCTCCCACGGCTCGGCACCGTCGACGTCCCGCGTGCCGCCCCACAGGTCCACGACCTTGCGCCCGTCCCGGTAGACGGCGACGGCCGCGCCCCGGTCCCCGAGCACGTCGAAGTTGCGCGCGAACGCGTCCCTGACCGGTTCGAAGCCCTCGGCCACCGTGCCGTTCACGTCCACGCCCGTACTCCCGTTCAGTTCGCCCACGACACCGCCTACGACAATGGATGCAACACCCATTCATCGCCTGCGATTCCCAGGCCCGAGCGGCTCAGCCCAGCAGAACCGTGACGTCGATGTTGCCCCGGGTCGCGTTCGAGTAGGGGCAGACCTCGTGGGCCGCGTCGACGAGCTTGGTCGCGAGGTCCTGGTCCAGCACCGGGAGGGACACGCTGAGGGCGACCGCGAGGCCGTAGCCGCGCTGCTTGTTGGGGCCGATGCCGACCTTCGCGGCGACGGTGGAACCGGACAGGTCGTAGCCCGCGCGGCGGCCGACGAGGACGAGCGCGTTGTGGAAGCAGGCGCTGAACCCGGCCGCGAACAGTTGCTCCGGGTTGGTGCCGTTGCCGTCCCCGCCGAGCGCGTGCGGCATCGCGACCCGCAGCTCCAGTTGGCCGTCCTGGCTGGTCACATAGCCGTCCCGGCCGCCGTGCGCGGTGGCCTCGGCGACGTACATGATCTTCGTCGGACGGGTGTCGACGGCGGTGCCGTCACTCATCGCTGGACCTCCCCCGGAGCGGGCAACACAAGTGCGTGCAAGTACATCGTGCACAAGGTACCGGCCGGTAGGTTCGCGGGTCACGGCCAGGGGGTGGCAACCGCGGGTAACCCGGCGTCAGCTGCCTGCCCGGGTCAGCGCCCTGCCCCCTCACGAGGGATCAACGCGCCCCTCCCGGGGGATCAGCGCCCCGCCGCCCCGTCCGCCCGCTCCGCCAGCCGCCACAGCTCCCCGCGCAGCCTCGCCACCTCGTCCCCGCTCAGCCCGGTCGCCGTCAGCAACGCCCCGGGCACGCCCGCCGCGCGCTCGCGCAGCTCCTCGCCGCGTCCGGTGACCGCGACGAGCACCGAGCGCTCGTCGTGCGCCGACCGCTCACGGCGTACGAGACCGGCCGACTCCAGGCGCTTGAGCAGCGGCGACACCGTGCCGTAGTCGAGCCGCAGGGCCGCGCCCAGCTCCTTGACCGTGGTCTCGCCGTGCTCCCACAGGACGAGGAGGACCAGGTACTGCGGATACGTCAGGCCGAGTTCGTCGAGGAGTGGGCGGTAGGCGGCGGTCACGGCGCGCTGGGCCGCGTACAGCGCGAAGCACAGCTGCTCGTCGAGCAGCAGCGATCCGGCCCGCGCCTCGGAAGTGCCCGTCTCTTCGTTCGTCACGCGCCCATTGTCACGGAGCGCGGGTCGAACCCGAAGGGCAGCTCCAGGCGGTGCGCCCGCATCAGCTCCTCGTCCGACAGCAGCTCGCCGGTCTTTCCGTCGGCCGCGATCGTGCCCTCGCTCAGGACGAGGGAGCGCGGGCACAGCTCCAGCGCGTACGGCAGGTCGTGCGTGACCATGAGGACCGTCACGTCCAACGACCGCAGGATGTCGGCGAGTTCACGCCGGGAGGCGGGGTCGAGGTTGGAGGACGGTTCGTCGAGGACGAGGATCTCCGGCCGCATCGCGAGCACCGTCGCGACCGCGACCCGACGGCGCTGGCCGAAGGAGAGGTGGTGCGGCGGGCGGTCCTTGAACTCCGCCATGCCGACCTGGGAGAGGGCGCTGTCCACCCGGGCCTCCAGCTCGGGTCCCTTCATGCCCGCCGACGCCGGACCGAACGCCACGTCCTCCCGCACCGTCGGCATGAACAGCTGGTCGTCCGGGTCCTGGAAGACGACGCCGACCTTGCGCCGGATCTCGGCCATGTGCTGCTTGCCGACCGGGAGCCCGGCCACCGTCACGGTTCCGGCGCCACCGGCCAGGATGCCGTTGAGGTGCAGGACGAGGGTGGTCTTGCCGGCGCCGTTCGGGCCGAGCAGCGCTACGCGCTCGCCGCGGGCGATGGTGAAGTCCACGCCGAAGAGGGCCTGATGGCCGTCGGGGTAGGCGAAGGCGAGGCCGGAGACCTCCAGGGAAGCAGTCACAGGGTCCATCCCAACAGACACACGACAAGGGCGGCGACCGGCAGGGCGAGGGCGTACGACCACTGCGCCCGGGACGCGGTCACCTCGTCGATCACCGGCATCGAACCGGCGTACCCCCGGCTGACCATGGCCAGATGCACCCGCTCCCCGCGTTCGTAGGAGCGGATGAAGAGCGCGCCCGCCGACTTGGCGAGGACGCCCCAGTGCCGGACCCCGCGCGCCTCGAACCCGCGCGACTCCCGCGCGATCCGCATCCGCCGCATCTCGTCCGTGATGACATCGCCGTAGCGGATCATGAAGGAGGCGATCTGCACGAGGAGCGGCGGGAGCTTCAACCGCTGGAGGCCGAGCAGCAGTTCGCGCAGTTCGGTGGTGGAGGCGAGCAGGACGGAGGCGGCGACGCCGAGGGTGCCCTTGGCCAGCACGTTCCAGGCGCCCCACAGTCCGTTGACGCTCAGCGAGAGGCCGAGGACGTCCACCCGCTCGCCCTGCGCCACGAACGGCATCAGTACCGCGAAGGCCACGAACGGGATCTCGATCAGCAGCCGCTTGAGCAGGAAGGCGGCCGGGACACGGGCCCGGTGCGCGACGACCGCGAGCAGTGCCGCGTACAGCGCGAACGCCCACATGGCCTCGCGCGGTGTGGAGACGACCACGACCACGAAGGCGAAGGCCGCCGCCAGCTTGGTGTGCGGCGGCAGGGAGTGCACCGGCGAGTGCCCGTGCCGGTAGAGCTTGTGGGCGTGGCCCGCGCCCATGTCAGACGCCTTCGGGCAGGGACGCGGGGGAGGTGGCGTTCGTACGGCGCCTGCGGACCGCCCAGAAGATCCCGCTGCCCGTGAGGACGGTGGCGCCGACGCCGATCACACCCGCGAGACCGCCGGAGAGCCGGGCGTCCGCGATGTCCCTGACGCCGTATCCGGCGAGCGGGGAGTCCTCGGTGTGGTGCTTCTTGGTGTTCTGGTCGATGCCCTGGTCCTTGGCGACCTTCTCCAGGCCGTCGGGGCTGGCGGAGGCGTAGAAGCTGACGACGCCCGCGAGGAGGAGGGAGGCGGCGAGGCCGGTGAGCCACACCTTGCGGTGCGAGGAGCGGGCCGCCACGGGAACCGCCGCGGGCGCGTCGACCAGTTCGCCGCCGACGCGGAGCTTGAGGCGCTGCTGCAGCCCGCGGGCGCCGTACACGAGATCGGGTCGTACGGCGATGACGGCGCCGACGGTCAGCGCGGTGATCGCGGCCTCGCCGATGCCGATGAGGACGTGCACGCCGATCATGGCCGTGGCCACCTTGCCGATCGGCACGTCGGTGGTGCCGCCGAGCGCGTAGATGAAGGTGAAGCAGACGGCCGCGGCGGGCACGGACAGCAGTGCCGAGACGAACGCGGCCGCGGTGATCGACCGCCGCCCGCGCGGAAGCACCTTCACCAGGCCGCGGAAGACGGCGTAGGACACCACCGTCGTGACGATCGCCATGTCGGTGATGTTCACGCCGAGCGCGGTGAGGCCGCCGTCCGCGAAGAGGATGCCCTGCATCAGCAGGACCACCGAGACGCACAGGACGCCGGTGAAGGGGCCGACGAGGATCGCCGCGAGCGCGCCACCGAGCAGATGGCCGCTGGTCCCGGCGGCGACCGGGAAGTTCAGCATCTGCACGGCGAAGATGAACGCGGCGACGAGGCCGGCGAGCGGGGCGGTCTTCTCGTCGAGTTCGCGCCGGGCTCCCTTGAGGGACACGGCGACGGCACCGGCGGCGACCACTCCGGCGACCGCGGAGACAGGGGCGTTGATGAATCCGTCAGGCACATGCACCGTTCGATAATAGTGGCTTGTTGCGAACGGCTTGCAAGAGCGTGTGTCTATGAATTGGCTGCGGTGCTGCTCGATGGGGGTGCGGAGGCGGATTCGAGGGAATGTGCGACATTGGAGAAGCGGGCGGATTCACATCCTCCGCACAGGTTACGCAGCGTAAGGAGTCGGCTCATGTCCGCCGTCGAACAGTACGCACGCGCCCATATCGTCACGGACACCGCGGACTCCGTCGACGACGAACACCGAGCCGTCCCCGTCGCCCTGCGCTACGACCCCGAGACCGACCCCCGCCTGGTGCAGATCACGCTGCCCGGCCCGCACGAGTGGGTCTTCAACCGCGACCTCCTCGAACAGGGGCTGCGGGCCCCCGTCGCCAGCGGAGACGTCCGCGTCTGGCCGTGCGGACGCGTGCAGGCCGTCCTGGAGTTCCACTCCTCCCACGGGGTGGCGGTCGTGCAGTTCGAGTCGAAGGCGCTGATCCGCTTCCTGCGCCGTACGTACACGGCCGCCGGGACCCCGGTGGCCCGCTGAGCTCAGCTGCCCGCCCGCAGCAAGGCCGCCACGATCGGGCCCGCCGAGTCGCCGCCGTGGCCGCCGGCCTGCACGACACCCGCCGCCGCCAGGTCGCCCTTCCACGCGGTGAACCAGCCGTTCGGCTTCTTCTGGCCGTCGACCTCCGCCGAACCTGTCTTCGCACCGTCGTCCGGACCGAGGCCCGCCATCGCCTCCGCCGCCGTGCCGGCCGCCGCCGTGTACTGCAGGACCTCCCGCAGCTGGGCCCGCGTCGACGACGACATCGTGCCGGTCGCCTTCGCGAGCGAGCGGCCGTCCACCGACGGGGAGACCAGGTAGGGCTGGTGGAACACGCCCGTCTTCGCCGTCGAGACCACCGACGCCATGTTCAGCGGGTTCATGCGCACCGCGCCCTGGCCGATGAGCGAGGCCGCCATCTGCGCGTCGCGCTGCACGGGCACCGAACCGTCGAAGGACGGGACGCCGATGGCCCAGTTGTTCATGCTCAGGCCGTAGATCCGCTGGGCGGTCGCGGTCAGGTCGGCGTCCTTCAGCTTCTTCGCCTGGCTGATGAAGGCCGTGTTGCAGGACCGGGCGAAGCTGCCCTTGAACGTGCCGCCCTTGATCTCGAAGTCGTCGTCGTTGTGGAACTTCCAGTGGCCGTACGTGACGGTCTTGGGGCAGGGGTGCACCTTGTCCGCCTTCGCCAGGTTCTTCTCGAACAGCAGCGTCGACGTCACGATCTTCATCGTCGAACCCGGCGCCATCGAGCCCTGGAACGCCGTGTTGAAGCCGTGGGACTGGTTGGCGACGGCGAGGATCTCACCCGTCGAGGGGCGCATGACCACGACCGAGGAGCGCGCCTTCGTCAGCACCTGCTGCTCGGCCTTCGCCTGGATCGCCGGGCTCAGCGTCGTCCTCACGGTGCCGGGCGTGCCCTCGCTCAGCGTCAGCAGCGTCTTGTCGGGGGTCTTGTCCGCCCCCTTCTTCGCCGCCTTGCGCACCACCCGCAGCTCGATGCCCGCGCTGCCGCCGGCCTTCTTGCCGTACTTCTCCCGCAGTCCGTCGAGGACCGTGCCGAGGGAGGGGTACTTGGCCGCCGTCAGCTCGCCGCCGTCGCGGTCCAGCGCCTTGACCGGGGGCGTGCCCGAGGCGCCGGTCACCAGTCGGTCGCCCTCGGTCAGAGCCGGGTGCACCACGGAGGGCTCCCAACTCACCAGCGGCACCCCGTCCTTGGCGCGCCGCACGACCGTCAGCCTCGACTCGTACGCCAGCGGCTTGCTCTTGCCCTTGTACGTCACCGTCGCCTTCACCGAGAACGGGACGGTGGCCCCCTTGCGCGTCCCGCCGGTGAGCGTGACGCCGGTGATGTGCGCGTCCTTGGTGTAGCCGGTCAGGGTCTTCGCCGCCGCCGCCGAGTCGTCCGTGGCGGCGGCGGCCTTCGCGACCTGGCCGTGCTGCCAGGAGGTGAGGAAGGCCGTCGCCGTCGTGCGGATCTCGGTCGCCGACACCGGGCCCGACTTCACGGCCTTGTGGTCGCCCGTCGCCGACGTGCGGTCCTCGGCCGCGGCGCCGCCCCCGCCGTAGAGCGTGTACGCGCCGATCGCGCCGCCCGCGGCGACCACGGTGACCAGCCCGATCACGAGCGGACCGCGCTTACTGCCGGTGCGCTCGGAGGCGCGCCTTCTCTTGCCCACAGCTCCAGATCCTCCGTGCCGGTTCCCCTGGCGCCCCCCGGGTGCCCTCACGCATCACAACGAGAGGCACCACCCTAGGGTCCCGGTACGACACGGGTGACTTCAGCCACCAGTTCGTAGCACGTCCGCGACAATCGGGCCCGCCGCGTCCCCGCCGTGCCCGCCCTCCTGGGTCATCGCCGCGGCCGCGATGTCATTGCGGTAGCCGGTGAACCAGCTGTTGGACTTCGACTGGCCGTCGACCTCGGCGGAGCCGGTCTTCGCGCCGATGTCCCCGCCGAGCCCGGCCATGACCTGCGCGGCGGTGCCGCTGGTCGCGGTGAGCCGCATCATCGACCTCAGCTGCGCGACCGTGTTCGGCGACAGGCCGCGCGCGGTGGCCAGTTGGCGGTCGTCGACCTTCCGGGACACGATCACCGGCTGGCGGAAGGCGCCCGTGATCGCGGTCGCCGTCACCGACGCCATGTTCAGCGGGCTCATCTGGACCTGGCCCTGGCCGATGGCGTTGGCGGCGCGGTCCGGGCCCGCGGAGGCGGGGACCTTGCCGTCGAAGGACGCGATACCGGTCTTCCAGTTGTTCTGCCCGAGCCCGAAGTGCTCCTGCGCCTCGGTGGTCAGCGACGCGTCCGTGAGCGGATGCGCCTCGGTGCCGTCGACGAGCTTCACGAAGGCCGTGTTGCAGGACCGCGCGAAACTGTTGGCGAGAGTCGCGCCCGGGTTGGGCTTCATGCTCGTGAGGTTGTGGAAGGTCTGGCTCTGCCAGGTCGCCGTCTGCGGGCACGGCGCCGGGCTGCTCATCGACGCGACACCGTTGTCGATCAGCATCGCCGAGGTGATGATCTTCATGGTGGAGCCCGGCGCCAGCGTCCCCTGGAACGCCGCGTTGAACCCGTCCGCGCGGTGGTTCGCCACCGCCAGCACCTCACCGGTACTCGGCTTCACCGCGACCACCGACGACTCGTCGTACTCCTTGACCGCCTTCTCGGCGGCGCCCTGCGCGGTCGCGGAGAGCGTCGTGCGCAGCTTGCCGGCCCTGCCCTTGGCGAGGGTCACCAGCGTCTTGTCGGGCGCGTTGTCGTCCGCGCGCCGGATCGCCAGCTCGACGCCGGGGGTGCCGCCCGCCGTGTCGCCGTACTTGGCGCGCAGCTCGTCCAGGATCGGCCCGAGCGAGGGGAACTTCTCCTTGGTCAGGACGACGCCACTGCGGTCCACGGCCTCGATCGGCGGGCTCGACGCCTCGCCCGTGAACAGGGTGTCGTCCCTACGCAGATCGGGGTGGATCACGGACGGCTGCCAGTCGACCAGCGGAGCGCCGGTGCTGGCCCCGCGCACGACCTTCAGCTCGGAGTCGTACGCCAGGGGCTTGCTCTTCCCGTCGTACGACACCGTCGCGTCGACGGCGAAGGACACGGTCGTGCCGATGACGGTGTGGGTCTTGATCTTCACATGGGTGATGTGCGCGTCGGTGCCGTAGGCGGTCAGGAGCTTCTCGGCGGCTTCCGGGAAGTTCGTGTAACCCCCGGCCTCGGCCGGCTCGGCCTTCTCCCAGGCGGTGAAGAACTTGCTGCTGCTGTCCTTGACCTCGTCCTTCGACAGCGGCCCGCTCTTCTTGGTCACGGCCCCCGCCGGTCCCGAACCCCCCTCGTCCCCGCTGATCGCGGTCACCACGTTGTACGCGCCGTATCCGGCGCCCCCCACCATCACGGCGAACACCGTGCCGACGATGGCGGCCTTTGCCCCCTTGCGCATCGGGCGCTTCCCTCCCCGTGGACCCCTCCCCGAACTTCTGAACGCGTTCAGAAATGGTGGTCTGCATCGCACTGTATGCGGAGGGAGTGGCCCGTGGGGTAAGCGTTCTCTGAATCGTTAGACCCAGGTGTCCAGCCACATACGGGATCGCCAGGAATCGATCGGAATAGCCGTTCCGGTATAGAGCGGCCAGAAATAGATGAAGTTCCAGGCGATCAGCAGGACCAGGACGCCCGCGGCCGTCGCGCCCATCACCCGGCGGCGTTCGCCGGAGCCGGGTGGGCCGAGGATCGCGCCGATCATCATCGCCACGGCCAGGCACAGGAACGGCACGAAGACGACCGCGTAGAAGTAGAAGATCGTCCGCTCCTGGTACATGAACCAGGGCAGATAGCCCGCCGCGATGCCGCACGCGATCGCGCCCGCCCGCCAGTCGCGACGGAACGCCCAGCGCCACAGCACGTACAGCACCGCGAAGCAGGCCGCCCACCACAGCAGCGGGGTGCCGATCGCCAGGACCTCACGGGCGCACTTCTCGCCCGCGTCGACCGGGCAGCCGTCCTTGCCGGGCGCCGGGGACTCGTAGAAGTACGACACCGGGCGGCCGTCGACGATCCAGCTCCACGGGTTCGACTGGTACGTGTGCGGGGACGACAGGCCGACGTGGAACTTGTACACCTCGTGCTCGTAGTGCCACAGGCTGCGCAGCCAGTCCGGCAGGAACGTCCAGCTGCCGCCCTTGCCGTCGGTCGCGGCCCAGTTGCGGTAGTAGCCGCCGCTGCCGTTGGTCGGGGAGAGGATCCAGCCCGTCCAGGAGACCAGGTAGACGGCGACCGCGACCGGCACGGTGGCCAGGAACGCCAGGCCCGTGTCGTGCTTGAGGACGGCCGTGTACGGGTGCCGGGCGCCCGCGACCCGGCGCGCGCCCACGTCCCACAGGACCGCCATCACACAGAACGCGGCCAGGATGTACAGCGCGTTCCACTTGGTGCCCAGCGCCAGGCCCAGCATCAGACCGGCCGTCCAGCGCCAGGGGCGCCGGCCGAGGCGGGTCGTCTCGGCGATGTGCGGGTCCGGGCGTACGACACCGTCCGCGTCGGCGGGCAGCGCCGCCGCGAGCCGGGCACGCGCCCTGTCACGGTCGAGGACCAGGCAGCCGAAGGCCGCGAGCACGAAGAACATCAGCACGCCGTCGAGCAGCGAGGTGCGGCTCATCACGAAGTGCAGGCCGTCCACCGCCATCAGCGCGCCCGCCAGGCAGCCCAGGAACGTCGAACGGAAGATCCGGCGGCCGATCCGGCACAGCAGCAGAACGGAGAGCGTGCCGAGCACCGCCGTCATGAACCGCCAGCCGAACGGGTCGAACCCGAAGATCCACTCGCCGAGCCCGATGACGTACTTGCCGACCGGCGGATGCACGACGTACGCGGCGTCGCCGGTGGGGCTGACCTGGCTGCCGCCCTGCAGGACCAGGTCGTTGGCGTCCTTGGCCCAGTTGGTCTCGAACCCGCGGTGGATGAGCGCCCAGGCGTCCTTGGCGTAGTACGTCTCGTCGAATATCACCGCCTTCGGGCTGCCCAGGTGCCAGAACCGCATCAGCCCGGCCATCAGCGTCACGAGCAGCGGGCCGCCCCACCCCGACCAGCGCGTGATGCGCTCGCCCACCTCCTGGCGCAGGCCGAGCACGGCCCAGATACGCGGGCTGGGCCGGGTGTACGGCGGCACGAGGCGGTCACGCACATCGCTTCTCGACGGCGCCGTGTATCCGAAGCGGCGCAGCCGCTGCTGCCACGACGGCCGCTGCTCTTCGGCGGCCTGGCCCTGCCGGGTGTCCGTGGAGGACGCGGTACTGGTCACCGCGCCATCGTAGGGAACCCATCTGTGGGAGTCCCGTGCCTGGGCCCTGCGAGGATGGAACCGTGACAGGAACCAGCCCCACCGGAACCAGCCCCGCCGGAATCCTCGTGCTCGCGGGTACGCCCATCGGCGACGTCGCGGACGCGCCGCCCCGGCTCGCCCAGGAACTGGCCGGCGCCGATGTCGTCGCCGCCGAGGACACCCGGCGGCTGCGGCGCCTCACCCAGGCGCTCGGGGTGCAGACCTCGGGGCGCGTGGTGTCGTACTTCGAGGGCAACGAGTCGGCGCGCACGCCCGAGCTCGTCGACGCGCTGCTGGCCGGCTCGCGGGTCCTGCTCGTGACCGACGCCGGGATGCCGTCGGTGTCCGACCCCGGATACCGGCTGGTCGCGGCCGCCGTCGAGAAGGACATCAAGGTCACC
The DNA here is from genome assembly GCF_052543295.1 of Streptomyces sp. SAS_270. NCBI lineage: Bacteria > Bacillati > Actinomycetota > Actinomycetes > Kitasatosporales > Streptomycetaceae > Streptomyces > Streptomyces sp. SAS_270. The sequence goes on along the minus strand of NZ_JBMNDS010000006.1, from coordinate 3,732 downwards.
GCCGTACCCGGCCCGTCCGCCGTCCTCACCGCGCTCGCGCTGTCCGGGCTGCCCGTCGACCGGTTCTGCTTCGAGGGCTTCCTGCCGCGAAAGGCCGGGGAACGGCTCTCACGGCTGAAGGAGGTCGCCGAGGAGCGCCGGACCCTCGTGTACTTCGAGGCGCCCCACCGGCTCGACGACACGCTCGCCGCGATGGCCGAGGCGTTCGGCGCCGAGCGGCGGGCCGCCGTCTGCCGCGAGCTGACCAAGACGTACGAGGAGGTCAAGCGGGGGCCGCTGGGCGAACTCGCCGCGTGGGCCGCCGAGGGCGTCCGCGGCGAGATCACCGTCGTCGTCGAGGGCGCACCCGAGAAAGCGGCCGGGGAACTCGACGCGGACGAGCTGGTACGCAGGGTGCAGGTGCGAGAGGAGGCGGGGGAGCGACGCAAGGAGGCGATCGCCGCCGTCGCCGCCGAGGCAGGGCTTCCCAAGAGGGACGTCTTCGATGCCGTCGTCGCCGCCAAAAACGCCGCCCGCAGCACGCCATAAGCGGGCAAAGGAGTAGCGTGAAAGGCAAAGCCCAGGCCTGGGACCAGGGGTGTTGCGACAAGGAAAGACCAAATCGCCTCCAACACTCGACAGGCTTGATGCGCATCCGCCGGTAGAAGCGTCCACTGGTTGAAGGGACGCACCCGTCCCTCACCTCCGCCCCGGCGGGGGTGCTGTCCAGCGGACAGAGGAGCTGGCATGAGCGAGATCGCAGGGCAGAGCGGCGGCAACGCCGCCGCGGCCACCGCCGTAGTTCACGAGTCGTATTCCTTCGCCTGCATGCGCTGCGGGCACGGCTGGGAGCAGTCGTACGAGATCGAGCACCACCGCGACGCCGAAGGCAGCGAGTTCGTGACGTACGTGGCGGACGGCAAGGTCGTGCCCTCGCCGCTGAGCCGGCCCTCCTGCCTGAACTGCGACAGCCATGTCGTGCGCATCATGCGGCCCGGCCAGGTGTCCTCCGCGCTCAACTCGCTGCATCAGCCGCACCGGGCCCCGGCGGCGCGGAAGGCCGAGGGGGCGCCCGAGGGGGCCCCGCAGAGCGGGGAGCACCACTGGCACCTGTCGGATCTGCTGCACCCCTTCCACCACCGCAAGGCCGGCTGACCGCCTCCGGGAGTCCGGTGGGCATGCCCCGTTCGTAGGATCGGGGCATGCCTTCGAACACCTCGGCCCGCGGCACCAACGACGCGCCCCCGCTTCCCGAGCCCCTCCGGGTGCCCGTCGCGGACTCCCACACCCACCTCGACATGCAGTCCGGCACCGTCGAGGACGCGCTCGCCAAGGCCGCGGCGGTCGGGGTGACCGCGGTCGTGCAGGTCGGCTGCGACCTCGCCGGGTCACGCTGGGCGGCGAAGACCGCGGCCGCGTACGACGCCGTCCACGCGACCGTCGCACTGCACCCCAACGAAGCGCCGCGTATCGTCCACGGCGACCCCGACGGGTGGTCCCGGCAGGGCGCCCGGCAGCCGGGCGGGGACACCGCGCTGGACGACGCCCTCGCCGAGATCGACCGGCTCGCCGCCCTTGCGCAGGTCAAGGGCGTCGGTGAGACCGGCCTCGACTACTTCCGCACCGGGCCCGAGGGCAAGGCCGCCCAGGAGCGTTCCTTCCGCGCCCACATCGAGATCGCCAAGCGGCACGGCAAGGCCCTGGTCATCCACGACCGCGACGCCCACGGCGACGTCCTGCGCATCCTCAAGGAAGAGGGCGCCCCCGAGCGCACCGTCTTCCACTGCTACTCCGGCGACGCCGCCATGGCCGAGGTCTGCGCCCGCTCCGGATACTTCATGTCCTTCGCCGGCAACATGACCTTCAAGAACGCCCAGCCACTGCGCGACGCGCTCGCCGTCGCCCCCGCGGAACTCGTCCTCGTCGAGACCGACGCGCCCTTCCTGACGCCCGCGCCGTACCGCGGACGGCCCAACGCTCCCTATCTCATTCCGGTCACGCTGCGCGCCATGGCCGCGGTGCGGGGGGTCGAGGTGGACGCGCTGGCAGAGGCGGTCGCGGCCAACACTGCCCGCGCGTTCGATTTCTGACGCATAACGCTTCCAGGCCTTTTCCGGGGGCGCGCGCGGGAGCGTGTCGCGACACTGCGTAGCGGCGTTGCTTGGGAGAGTGACGACCGCTCCGCTAGGTTCTGGTCGCCCTCGCCCCGATCAGGAGCCCCTGGAGCGTCGTCGTGAGCAACTCGCAGTACGAGACGTACGAGATGGACGGGTCGTACGAGATGGACGGGTCGTACGGGACGTATGACCCGGCGTACGAGAGTCCTGAGCCGCCGCCCTACGGCCAGGGTGAGCCCCTCGACACGTATCGGCCCGCGTACGAGGCGTGGGAGCCGGCGCCTTCCGCCGGGTCCGAGGCGCCGACCGAGCCGCGGCTTCCCCGGCAGGGGGCCGCGGGTGCCTCGGGGGTCCCAGGGGGCGCGGGCGACACCCTCTCCGAGGTCGGGGGGCGTGCCTCGGCGCGGCGGGAGGCACGGCGCAAGCGGACCGGCGAGCGGCCCGATCCGCTGCGGCGGCTCCTTCCGCAGGCGCTGGTCGTCGCCTTCCTCGCCGGCGGCACCTCCGCCTTCGTCGCCAACGACAAAGCCATCGAGCTCAGCGTCGACGGCAAGCCCCGCACGCTGCACACGTTCGCCGACGACGTCACCGAACTCCTCGCCGACGAAGGCGTACGGGTGGGGGAGCACGACATCGTCGCGCCCGCCCCCGGTACCGCCCTCGCCAGCGGCGACGAGGTCGCCGTCCGCTACGGGCGGCCCGTCCGCCTCACCCTCGACGGGCAGCGGCGCCAGGTGTGGACCACCGCGCACACCGTGGACGGGGCGCTCAGGCAGCTCGGGGTGCGGGCGGAGGGCGCCTACGTGTCGACCTCGCGCTCCCAGCCGATCGGGCGCGCCGGGCTCTCCCTCGACGTCCGCACCGAACGGACCGTCACCGTCATGGCCGACGGGCAGGCACGGACCATCCGCACCAATGCCGCGACCGTCGGCGACGCCGTCGCGGAGGCCGGGATCACCCTCCACGGGCAGGACACCACGTCCGTCGCGCCCGGGACCTTTCCTCGTGACGGGCAGACCGTCACCGTCATGCGGGTCACCGGGTCGAAGGAGGTCCGCGAGGAGCCGATCCCGTTCGACGTGCAGCGCACGGACGACTCCTCGCTCTTCCGGGGGACCGAGGTCGTCGAGCAGGCCGGGCAGGCCGGGGTGCGGCGGATCACGTACTCGCTGCGGATCGTCAACGGCGTCAAGCAGAAGCCGCGGCAAGTGAGGACCGAGGTGGTGCGGGAGCCCCGGACGCAGGTCGTGAAGGTCGGCACGAAGCCGCCGCCGACGTCTGTGCAGGGCGCGGACCATCTGAACTGGTCCGGGCTTGCCGCGTGTGAGTCCGGGGGGCGGGCGGGGGCGGTGGATCCCTCCGGTACGTACGGCGGGCTCTACCAGTTCGACACGCACACCTGGCACAGCCTCGGCGGCGCGGGGCGTCCTCAGGACGCGCCGGCCACCGAACAGACGTTCCGGGCGAAGAAGCTTTATGTGCGGCGGGGGGCCAGTCCTTGGCCGCATTGCGGGGGGCGGTTGCGTGGATGACATTGCTGGCGTGGGCGCCTGTCGTGGGGTGCGGTTCGTTGTGGGTCGGGTCCGTGCCGGTACGTCTTGCCCGTCGCCGCGTGGGCGTACTGCCCGGCACCCGA
>NZ_JBMNDS010000005.1:160580-214110 GCF_052543295.1 Streptomyces sp. SAS_270 | reverse complement strand
CAACGTCTTCGCGTTCCTGCGCTACGACGCCGACGGCTCCCCGCTGCTCGCCGTCTCCAACTTCTCCCCGGTCGTGCGGCACGAATACCGCCTCGGGGTGCCCGACGACGTTCCCGCCTGGCACGAGGTCCTCAACACCGACCTCGCCCGCTACGGCGGCAGCGACGTCACCAACCCCGACCCGGTCAAACCGGAAGCCCAGCCCTGGCACGGCCGCGGCGCCAGCATCCGGCTGGCCTTGCCGCCACTGGCCACGGTCTGGCTGCGCCCGGCGTAGATCGCGCTTCGCGCTCGTCCTCAGACGCCGGACGGGCTGAGAATCAGCCCCTCCGGCGTCTGAGGAGCGGGGGTCCGGGGGCGGAGCCCCGGGAGACGGGACGGGCAGGGGCGGAGGGGGCGATAAACGTCAGGCTTCGACCAGCCCCACCGGCAACGCCCCGGTGTGCACAACCCCCAACGCCTGCGTCGCCCGGGTCAGCGCGACGTACAGGTCGCTGGTCCCGTACAGAGCAGGCTCCACGACCAGCACCGAGTCGAACTCCAGCCCCTTGGCCTGCCGAGGGTCGAGCAGCACGACCGACCGGGTGAGGTCGGGCTCCTCCCCCGCCGAAACCCCGTCCAACCGCGCGGCCAGCTCGGCGTGAAGCTCACGCGGAGCGATCACCGCAAGCCGCCCCTCGGCGGGGGTCAGCTCGGCGACGGCCTTGGCCACCGCCCCCGGCAGATCGCCCCCGGCGTCCCGCACCCACGGCCGCACCCCCGTCGACCGCACGGAACTCGGCGGCTCGAAATCGGGCCGCTCGGCGCGCAGCACGGCGGCCGCGAGGTCCATGACCTCGGACGGGGTGCGGTAGTTGACGACGAGGCGGGTGTGCTCCCAGCGGTCCTCGACGTAGGGGGCGAGAATGTCGGCCCAGGAGCCGACACCCGCCGCCTCGGCCGTCTGCGCGGGGTCGCCGACGAGCGTCATCGACCGGGTCGGCGAGCGCCGCATGAGCAACCGCCAGGCCATCGGCGACAGTTCCTGCGCCTCGTCGACGATGATGTGCCCGAACGCCCAGGTACGGTCGGCCGCCGCACGCTCGGCGGCGCTGCGGTGGTCGTCCTCCTCGTGCCGCTCGGCGAACCGCTCGGCGTCGATGATGTGGTGCGCGGACAGTACTTCGGAGTCCTCCTCGTCCTTGTCGTCGAACTCGTAGGTACGGGAGGCGTAGGAGACGTCCAGCACGCCCTGGGCGTAGGCGATCTGGCTGTGGCGCTCCCGGTCGGCACGCGCCCTGGTGAGCCGGTCGTCCTCCCCCAGGAGTTCGGCGGCCTCGTCGAGGAGCGGTACGTCGGCCGTGGTCCAGGCCCGGGTGACGGGACGGCGGATGGCGGCCGCGTCCTCCTCGGGGAGATACCCCTCGGGCTCGGCGAGGAAGTCCGCGACGATCCGCTGCGGGGTGATCCGCGGCCACAACCGGTCGATCGCCGACCAGACTTCGGGGTTCTCGGCCAACTCGTCGCGGATCTGCGTGATGTCACTGGCGTCGAGCAGGTTGGAGCCGTCGAACGGGTCGGTGCCGATGCGTTCGGCGACCATGTCCGTGAGCGCGTTGAGGATGTGCCCCTCGAAGTACTCGCGCGCCACGTTGTGCGGCAGCCCCGCCTCGCGGGTGCGCTCGCGGGCCACCTGGACGAGCCCGGCGTCGAGCATCAGGATCTCCCGGTCGTGCTCGATGGCGATCACCGGATCGGGGAGCGCCTGCCGGTCGCGTACGACTGCGGCGAGCACCTCGGCCATCTCCGCGCGGCCCTTCACGGCGGCCGCCCGGGGTGTGTCGGCGGCCTTCGCCTTCACGCCGGGGAACAGCTCGCCGACCGTCGCGAGGAGCACGCCCGTCTCGCCGAGCGAGGGCAGCACCTCGCCGATGTAGCCGAGGAAGGCGGGGTTCGGGCCGACGATGAGGACGGCACGCTTGGCGAGCAGTTCGCGGTGCTCGTAGAGGAGGAAGGCCGCCCGGTGCAGCGCGACGGCGGTCTTTCCGGTGCCGGGGCCGCCCTCGACGACCATGACACCCCGGTGCGGGGCGCGGATGATCCGGTCCTGCTCGGCCTGGATGGTCTGCACGATGTCGCTCATCCGGCCGGTGCGCGCCGAGTTGAGCGCGGCGAGCAGTACGGCGTCGCCGGTCGGGTCCTCGTGGCCGGTGCGTTCCTGGTCGCCCAGGTCGAGGATCTCGTCGTGCAGGTCGGTGACCCGGCGGCCGTCGGTGGTGATGTGCCGGCGGCGGCGCAGCCCCATCGGTGTGTGGCCGGTGGCGAGGTAGAAGGGGCGGGCGACCGGGGCCCGCCAGTCGATGAGGATCGGGGTGTGCTCGGTGTCCTCGGCACGGACGCCGATACGGCCGATGTGGTGGGTCGTGCCGGTGGTCAGGTCGATCCTGCCGAAGCAGAGCGAACCGTCGACGGCGTTCAGCGCGGCCAGCAGCCCGGAGCGTTCGGCGACGAGGACGTCCCGCTCCAGCCTGGCCTGCATCGGTGTGTTGCCCTGGGCCAGCGCGTCGGCCACGGAGTCCTCGGTGCCGCCGCGCAGGGCGTCGACGCGCGCGTACAGCCCGTCAATGAATTCCTGCTCAAGCCGCAATTCACCATCGGTAAATTCGGTGTTTGACACTTCCGCTCCCGCCCGGATATACTGTGCCTACTGAACTTCTTCGCGGCCCAATAACCTTGAAGTCGCGAACCATTCAATATACGCAAAGAAATCCCCCGAGCGCAATTGCTCGGGGGATTTCTTCGTTCCGGACCGCCCGCTTCACATCACGTCGGCGAGCTCCTCCAGCAGCCGCCGCTTGGACCGGGCGCCCACCATCGACCGCACGGGCTCGCCGCCGCGGAACACCATGAAGGTGGGCATCGACAGGACGCCGTAGGCGAGCGTGGTCCCCGGGTTGGTGTCCACGTCGAGCTGGACGACCTTGATCCTCTCGCCCTCCTCGGCGGCGAGATCCCTCAGCACCGGCCCCATCTGCCGGCACGGCGGGCACCAGTCGGCCGTGAACTCCACCAGCACGGGCAGGTCCGCCGCGATCACCTCCGCCTCGAAGTCCCCGTCCGTCACTTCCGCCACGCCTGCCGCCTTGATCACCGCGTCCGCCCTCCCAGTTCGCATACGGGTTCCGGGCCGCCCGGAACCTCCGCGCCGGCCGCCAGCTCGTCCCGGGCCTGCTCCGCCCGCGTCAGCTGCTCGCCGACCTGCGCCCGCACCGACCGCAACTCGTCGATCACCGCGTCGAGTTCGCCGAGCTTGCGCCGGTAGACCGCGAGCGAGGCCGGGCAGGAGTCGCCCTCCGGGTGCCCGGCCCGCAGGCACTCCACGAAGGGGCGCGTCTCCTCCAGGTCGAACCCGAAGTCCTGCAGGGTCCTGATCTGCCGCAGCAGCCGCACGTCGTCCTCGTCGTACGTGCGGTACCCGTTCTCGCCGCGCCGCGCGGGCAGCAGCCCCCGCGACTCGTAGTACCGCAGCGTCCGCGTGGTGGTCCCGGCACGTTCCGCCAGCTCGCCGATTCGCATGAGCCGACGGTAGTCCTTGACGCCGACGTCAAGGCAAGGGCGGCAGCAGCGGCTTCCGGCTCACCGGGGACGACAGGACGATCGAGGTCGTCGTACGGCCCAGGGCGGAGGTCTGTTCCAGGACGTCCTCCAGGTGGATCGTGTCCGTGACCGCGACCTTGAGGATCCAGCAGTCCTCGCCGACGACGTGGTGGGCCTCGATGACCTCGGGGCGGGCCAGCAGCTCCAGGGTGCGCGGGTGCTTGAAGGTGTAGCCGCCGTGCGGGTTGACGCGGATGAAGGCCTGGATGCCGTACCCGAGGCGGGAGGGCGCGACATGGGCGCCGTAGCCCGTGACCGCGCCGGCGGACTCCAGGCGGCGCACCCGTTCGGCGACGGCCGCCGGGGAGAGCCGGACCCGGCGGCCCAGCTCGCTCAGCCTGATCCGGCCGTCGCTCTGCAGCAGTTCCAGGATCTGCCGGTCCAGCGCGTCGAAGGCCACCGACGTTTCGTTGGCGGCGGCTCGCAGCTGCCGTGGTTCTTTCGGTGCCGCGGCCGGATCTCCCATGACTCCCCCTTCAGACCTCACGCGTCTCTCGGGAGAATTATCACCACAGGGCCGCGGCGCGGTGCATCGGATTACGGGGAGGACGTCGTGCGCGACATATTGGTCATCGGCGGAAACAGGTATTTCGGAAAGCGGCTGATAACGCGCCTGATCGCGGCCGGGGACCGGGTCACCGTCCTCAATCGCGGCTCGTCCGCGCCGCCTGCCGGGGCCGTCCATCTCGTCGCGGACCGGAATGACGAGAATTCCCTCGGAAAGGCGCTGGGTTCACGGACGTTCGACGTCGTCGTCGACCAGGTCTGCTACACACCGCGCCAGGCGGAGATCGCACGGCGGGTCTTCGCGGGCCGCACCGGGCGGTACGTCATGACCTCCACCGTCGAGGTGTACGAGTACGAGAACACGGCCGGCCTCGTGCGCGAGGACGCCGTGGATCCCCGCACGGTCACCGTGGACCTCGAACTCCCCTGGCAGGACACGGAGTTCCTGGACGCCCACTACGGCGAGGGCAAGCGGCAGGCCGAGGCGGTCCTCGCGGCCGACCCCGCCTTCCCGTACGTCGCCGTGCGCGTCGCCCATGTGCTGGGCGGGGGCGACGACTTCACCGGCCGCCTCGACCACTACGCGTCCCGCATCCGCTCCGGCGAGCCCATCGCCGTGCCCGCCGTGAACCACCCGGCGACGTACATCCACGTCGAGGAGATCGCGGACTTCCTGGTGTGGGCGGCGGGGGCGGAGTTCACCGGACCGGTCAACGCGGCGTCCCACGGGCTGCTCTCCACCGACGAATTGTGCGAGGCGGTGGCCGCGCAGGTACCGGAGGGCAAGACCGTGTTCCGCAGCGTCGAGGTCGGGGAGGTCTCACCGTTCTCCTTCACCCGCGCCTACGGGATGGACAACTCCCGGGCCAGGCGGCTCGGTTTCACCTTCGGCGAGGCGCGGCACTGGCTGCCGCGCGCCGTCGCCGAGACGCTGGGAAAGGGCAACTGACATGCGTTACCGCACTCTTGGGGACTTTCGGGTCGGCGCGATCGGGCTCGGCGCGATGCCGCTGTCCATCGAGGGACGCCCGGAGGAGAAGCGGGCCATGGCCACGGTGCACGCCGCACTGGATGCGGGTGTGACGCTGCTGGACACGGCGGACTCGTACCACCTGCCCGGCGACGAGCCCGGTCACAACGAGCGGCTCGTGGCCCGCGCCCTGGCGACGTACGGCGGCGACACCGGTGACGTGCTGGTGACCACGAAGGGCGGCCGCGGCAGACCGGCCGACGGCAGCTGGACCGTGACGGGTTCGGCGCGGCACCTGAAGGCCGCGGCGGAGGCTTCCCTCAAGCGGCTCGGCGTCGAGGCGATCGGCCTCTACCAGCTGCACAAGCCGGACCCGGCCGTCCCCTTCGAGGAGTCGGTGGGTGCCCTGCGCGATCTCCTCGACGAGGGCAAGATCCGTTTCGCCGGCATCTCCAACACGGACACCGATCAGATCCGCCGGGCCCGCGCGATCCTCGGCGACCGGCTGGTCTCGGTCCAGAACCAGTACTCGCCCGCCGCCCGGGACAGCGAGGCCGAACTGCGGCTCTGCGCCGAGCTCGGCATCGCCTTTCTGCCGTGGAGCCCGCTGGGCGGGATCTCCCGAAGCTCGCTGGACGGCCCCTCGCAGCTGGAGCCGGAAGGCTTCGGTGCTTTCCACACGGTGGCCCGCGCGCACGGCGTGAGCCCCCAACAGGTCTGCCTGGCCTGGCTGTTGACGCTCTCACCCACGGTCGTCCCGATTCCGGGCGCCAGCCGCCCGGAGACCATCCGGGACTCCGCGCGGGCGGCGGACCTGGCACTGGAGGCCCACGAAATCCACCGCCTGAACGCCGCGGCCGACCGCCCCTGAATCAGCCGCGCCCACCGCCGCCCGCGCCTCCCGCGCCGACAGGAGTGGCCGTACGGCAAAGCGGCCCGGCCATCCCCGCCACGGGCGCCCCGTGACGGCGAGCAGCCCGGCCGCCCGGCCGGCCTCGTGCGGGCGGACCCGGTGCAGTGCCGTGGTGAAGAAGGGCACGACACCGGTCTCGCCCTTCTGGCCGCCCTGCAGCAGGACGGCCGGGCGAGCCATGCCGAGCCGGCCGCGGCGACCGGCTGGTCCCCGGCGACGGTCGGCCGCAGACCGGACGAACTCCAGTCGTCGGGAGCCCTGTTCTTCGACGTGGACCTGGACGACACCCTGCTGGGTGCCACCGCCCAGGCCCTGCTGTGGATGTCGGTCGCCCCGGCGCACCTCGACACGGTGGCGCGGACGCCGGCCACGACGAGCCGGCCTTCGTCGCCGCGACCACCGGGCCGACCAACCTCGTCGCCCAGGCCCTGTGCCCGGACCCGGCCGCGCTGCACGACTGCCTGACCCTGCGACTGGGCTCCCTGGATGCGATCCGGGCCGTGGAGAGCGCACCCGGGCTGCGCACGGTCGGGGCGGCGGGCCCCCTGCGACCCACCGCCCCGACCGTTCGCGGCGCGTCCCCCACCCGCCGCACGACCCGCCGAGGCGGGCCTGACCATGGCTCGACTCCGTTGGGATGCCGTCGAGTCGAACCCGGCCGCATCGGTCCCCCCTGCCCCCGCCCGCTCAGCCGCTTCCGTCGGCCACTGCGCCGGGCGCTCCCGCGGACTCGGCCGCGGACGGTTCGCCGCCCAGCCAGCACTGTCCGCTCGATCCGCCGGCGGCGCAGCCCCGGACGAGGTGCGGCTGTGCCGCCTGTGTGCGCCCGGTGAGCAGCAGGAGCAGCGCCGAGATCGGGCCGCTGATCTCCTCGCCCTCGCCGCGGGCCCACTCGATGTCGGTGGCGACGAGCCGGGCGTGCGGGAGCGGCCAGGGGCGGGGCGGGAGGCGCATCGTCCAGACCCGGTCCGCGGCGTCGCGGGCCGCGGCGGCGGGCATGACGCGGTCCCGGTCGAGCGCCAGCGCGATGTCCTGGCCGTGGACGAGGAGGTCGAGCAGCGGTTCGCGCGGGGTGGTGCCGGGCGCGAGGCGGCGGGAGCCGACGATCGAGCGGAGGTTGGCGACGATCTCCGCGACGGGCAGCTCGGCCTCGCGGACCGCCGAGTCGTGGATCATGCGGTCGACGCTCCCGCGGGCGCGCAGGAACTCGCGTATGACAGCCCGGTGGGAGTAGCGCGCGGCGACGGTCAGATGTGCGGCGACGTCCCGCACCCGCCAGTCGCCGCACCGCGTGGGCGTCGCCCACTCCTCGGGGCTCAGCCCCTCCAGCAGCTCGGCCAGACCTGCCCGTTCGCGGTCGACGATCCGCCAGCGCTCGTCCGTCCCGAGTACGACACCCATGGGAATCACCCACTCAAGTGGTAAGCTTCTCTGACCAAATTAGTCAGAGATCCTGACCAGTGTCAAGGACCGGCGCACAGCCGAAGAGGGAGTGCTTCGACGATGGTGGCGGAGAGCGAGCTCAACACGGGCGTGCTCCTGTTCCTCCCGTACCGGGCCCTGGAGAACCGCGTCTTCGCCGCTCTCGCCGCCGCGGGTTTCGACGATTTCACCCCCGCCCAGGCCCGGGTCCTGCAGCGGATCGGCCCGGACGGCACGCGCCTGACGGAGCTGGCCGAACAGGCCCAGGTCACCAAGCAGACCGCGGGCTTCCTGGTCGACCAGCTGGAGAAGGCGGGCTACGTACGACGGATGCCGGACCCGACGGACAAGCGGGCCCGGCTGGTGTGCGGGGCGGAGCGCGCCTGGGCGGCCAAGGAGGTCGCCGACGAGGTGGTCGCCGAGGTCGAGAAGGAGTGGGAGGACCACCTCGGCAAGCGCCGTATGACGCAGCTGCGGCAGGCGTTGACGCTGCTGCGGGAGGTCACGGACCCGTGGGCCTGACCGCGGCCCACGGACCCCGCCGCATCGCGCCGGCCGCGTCCTAGACCAGGACGCCCGCCGATTCCTCCACCTCCAGCAGCGACGCGCTGTGCCGCTCCTCCTCGAAGGCCCTGCGCCCGCCCCGCAGCCCGAACAGCCGCTTGGCCAGGGCGATGTAGAGCACGGCGAGGATGTTGAGGACCAGCGTGGCGATCTTCAAGTAGCTGACGTGCTCGGTGAGTTCGTAGATCTCCAGCGGGAGGAACGCGGCGGTGGCAACCACCGTCAGGTACTCCGCCCAGCGCTTGGCGTACCAGAGGCCGACGGCTTCGACGAGTTCGATGACGGCGTACGCGAGAAGCAGCGCGGCCACCAGCATCAGGGTGGAGTGCTTGTAGTCGAAGGTCTTCTGGATGGTGCCGACCACGGGCGCGTGGTCGAGGTCGTAGTGGAAGTGCCTGAAGACCGGCCGGAAGACGTCCAGGTACTCGTCGAAGAGCCGGCGCACCGAGTCCTGGCTGTTGCTGAACTTCCAGACTGCGACCGCGACCAGCACGATGAACACGCCGCGCACGGCCCGCTCGATCGCCAAGAAGCGCAGGATGAACAGGTCGCGCAGCACCTTGCCGCGCGGGACGAGCGGCGCGTCGGCGGCCGGCCCCGAGCCGTGCGGCTCGCCGAGCGCGAAGTCGCCGCAGCGCAGGCACCGCCAGACCTCACCGAGCGCGGTGTCGGCGTGCAGCCGCACCCGCAGGCGGGGGTCGTCGGGTGCGTACGTCACATGGCCGCGCCGCGCGCATGTCCGCCGGTCCCAGTCGATCTTCATATCCCCGCTGCCCTTCGCAGAACTCCGCAGAACGTGCCGTGCCGCACCCGTCGGTCCGGCACGGCACGGTAGTGCATGTTCCACGAGACGACGGGCTCGGGGGTCGGGGTTCCCGAAGCGGCCCGCGCGCCTGGACCGTCCGCGTAAAAGGATGCGGTGGAGGCCTTGTGGACGCGGGCGTCGGGTCGGCAACAGCTGTGCAGAATGGCTGTCATGACCACGGGCAGCCCCAGCCGGGCGGATGTGAACCGCCGCCGCATCCTCGACCTCGCCCTCGCCGAGCTGCTGCGCGACCCCGATGCGTCGATGGACCAGATCGCGCGGGCCGCGGGAGTCGTACGACGCACGGTGTACGGGCACTTCCACACCCGTGAGGCCCTGGTCGGCGCCCTGGTCGACGAGGCGGTGGAAACGGTGACGGAGGCGCACGCGGCCGGCCGCGACGGCGTCGCGGACCCGGCGGAGTCACTCGCCCGCTCCACGCTCGCCGTCTGGGAGATCGCCGACCGCTACCGGCTGCTGGTCGCGCTCGCCCAGCGCAGCGTCACCGTGCAAGGCATCCGCGACCGTCTCACCCCCGTCCGCGAGGCCTGCGCCGAGACCATCCGGCGCGGCCTGGACCAACACGTCTTCGAGTCGCCGCTGCCGCCGGACGCGCTGGCCTACGTGCACGAGCAGTCGCTGTTCGCGCTGATGGAGGCGGTGAACGACGGGCTGCTGGCAGCGGAAGAGGCGGGCCGCTCCGCCGCGGTCACCATGCTGACCACGGCGGGCGTACCCGCCTCACGCGCCACCGAACTGGTGGCCGAGCTGAGCGACTGATCGCCGCCGAGTCCGGACCGAGCGGCCGGGCCTACGGGGGAGTGACCCAGCCGCTCGGAGTTTCCTGGGGCGGCGCCCCCGGCGGGCTACGCCTTGGCGAGTTCCTTCTCGCCGCCCTGCTCGGGCACCTCCACCGGGACGACGTCGTCCTCGTCGTTGTCCAGCAGGGTCTTCTCGTCGAAGGGCAGTTCGCCGGCGAGGACACGGTTCACACGGTCCTTGTCGACCTCGCCGGTCCAGGTGCCGATGAGAAGGGTGGCCACCGCGTTGCCCGCGAAGTTGGTGACGGCGCGGGCCTCGCTCATGAAGCGGTCGATGCCGATGATCAGGCCGACGCCGTCCACCAGGGCGGGCTTGTGCGACTGCAGACCACTGGCCAGGACGGCGATACCGGATCCTGAGACACCGGCCGCGCCCTTCGAGGCGACCATCATGAAGAGCAGCAGCCCGATCTGCTGGCCGATGCCCATCGGCTGGTCCATCGCGTCGGCGATGAACAGCGAGGCCATGGTCAGGTAGATCATCGTGCCGTCGAGGTTGAAGGAGTAGCCGGTCGGCACGGTGATGCCGACGACCGGACGGCCGACTCCCAGGTGCTCCATCTTCGCGATGAGCCGCGGCAGCGCGGACTCGGACGACGAGGTGGAGACGATCAGCAGGAACTCCCGGCCGAGGTACTTCAGCAGCTGGAAGATGCTCACCTTGGCCACGAGCTTCGTCAGCGTGCCGAGCACGACGACGACGAACAGGAGACAGGTGACGTAGAAGCCGAGCATGATCGTGACGAGCGCCTTCAGCGCGTCCATCCCGGTCTCGCCGATCACGGCGGCCATCGCGCCGAAGGCGCCGATGGGCGCGGCCCACATGATCATGCCGAGGACCCGGAAGACCAGCTTCTGGATGTGCTCGACCCCGCGCAGGATCGGCTCACCGGAGCGCCCCATGGCCTGCAGCGCGAACCCGACGAGCAGCGCCACGAGGAGGGTCTGGAGCACCGTCTCCGAGGTGAAGGCCGAGACGAACGTGGTCGGGATGATCCCGAGCAGGAAGTCGACGGGCCCCTCGGCGGCCTTCGCCGCCTGCTCGTGCCCGACGCCCTTGACGGCCTCGGTCAGATGCATCCCGCTGCCCGGGTGGATGATGTTGCCGACCACCAGGCCGATGGCGAGCGCCACGAAGGACATGGCGATGAAGTAGCCGAGCGCGAGCCCGCCGACCTTGCCGACCTGGGCGGCCTTGCGTACGGAACCGACGCCGAGCACGATCGTGCAGAAGATGATCGGCGAGATCATCATCTTGATCAGTGAGACGAAGCCCGCGCCGATCGGCTTGAGCTCCTTGGCGAAGTCCGGCGCGGCGAAGCCGACGGCGATACCGAGAAGCACCGCGATGATCACGGCGATGTAGAGGTAGTGGGTGCGGTCCCGCTTCCCAGCGGGTGCGGCAGGTGCCGTTCGGGCGGTGCTGGCCACGGCTGGCCTCCTTGACGACGACGTCGGCATCATTCCGGCGTGCGGCTCACGTCCGGCGGAACCCGGAGTGCGGATCGCTTCCGGGAGGGGATCCGAACGGGAACCTGAATCCCGTGTCGGGCCGGGAAAATCGATCCCGGGATGCGGTGACTATCTCCCGGCCTGTGAGGGCGGTCACCCTTCCGTTCATTTAGTTCACGCATGAGCGCGGGGGCACACTGATGGCATGCGCCTCCCCCGCGTCCCCCGACCTCGCAGCCTGGCCGGTCAGCTCTTCGGCATGCAGGCCGTGCTGATCGCGGTCC
This sequence comes from Streptomyces sp. SAS_270, assembly GCF_052543295.1. Lineage (NCBI taxonomy): Bacteria > Bacillati > Actinomycetota > Actinomycetes > Kitasatosporales > Streptomycetaceae > Streptomyces > Streptomyces sp. SAS_270. The sequence continues at coordinate 202,736 of NZ_JBMNDS010000005.1, read as the reverse complement.
TCGTCGCCGGGTACGCGCTGTTCACCTACGTCAGCGACCGCAGCCAGGCCGAGGACGCGGCGGCCCGCCAGGCCACGGCCGTAGCCCGCTCTGTGGCGGACGCCCCGTCCGTACGGGCGGCCATCCGCACCGCGAACCCCACGAAGGACCTCCAGCCGTACGCCCTCCAGGTGCAGCGGCACACCGGGGTCGACTTCGTGACGATCATGAATCCGCAGGGCATCCGCTGGACCCACCCCGACAAGAGGCTGATAGGCAAGCACTTCCTGGGCCACATCGGCCCCGCGCTGAAGGGCGTCTCCTTCACGGAGACGTACACGGGCAGCCTCGGCGCGTCCGTGCGCGCCGTCACCCCGGTCTACGACGACGGTGTGATCGTCGGCCTGGTCAGCGCGGGCATCAAGGTCGAGGTGATCACCTCTCGGGTGCAGGACCAGGTCACCGCACTGATCGGGGTCGCGGCGGGCGCCCTGGCCCTGGGCGGTCTCGGCACCTACGTCATCAACGCCCGGCTGCGCCGCTCGACGCACGGCATGAACGCGGCCGAGCTCAGCCACATGCACGACTACCACCAGGCCGCGCTGCACGCCGTACGCGAGGGGCTGCTGATGCTGGACGGGCAGTACCGGGTGGCGCTGATCAACGACGGCGGACGGGAGCTGCTCGGGGTGAGCGGCGACGTGGTGGGCCGCTCGGTGGCGGAACTGGGCCTGCCCGCCCCGCTGACCGGCGCGCTGCTGTCGGCGGAGCCGCGGGTGGACGAGGTTCATCTGACCGAGGCGCGGGTGCTGGTCGTCAACACCTCGCCGGTGTCGGGCGGCGAGCGCCGGGGCACGGTCGTGACGCTGCGCGATGTGACCGAACTCCAGTCGCTGATGGGCGAGTTGGACTCCGAGCGGGGCTTCACGCAGGCACTGCGCTCGCAGGCGCACGAGGCCGCGAACCGGCTTCACACGGTGGTGTCGCTCATCGAGCTGGACCGCGCGGAGGAGGCGGTCGACTTCGCCACCGCCGAACTGGAACTGGCCCAGACCCTCACCGACCAGGTCGTCGCGGCGGTCAGCGAACCGGTCCTCGCCGCGCTGCTGCTGGGCAAGGCGGCCCAGGCCAACGAGCGGGGTGTGGAGCTGGTGGTGTCGCAGGACAGCGGCATCGACGACGGGCTCCTGCCCGACACGCTGCCCGCCCGCGACCTGGTCACCGTCCTCGGCAACCTGATCGACAACGCGGTGGACGCGGCGCAGGGCACGGTGGGCGCCCGGGTCACGGTCACGGCGTTCACGGACGACGACGGGCTCGTCCTGCGGGTCGCCGACACCGGCGCCGGTGTCGACCCGGCCCACGCCGAGGCCGTCTTCCAGCGCGGCTGGTCCACGAAACCGGCGGGCCCCGGCGGACGCGGCCTCGGACTCGCCCTGGTCCGCCAGGCCGTGGCCCGGCACGACGGAACGCTGACGGTGGCCGAGGCGGCCGGGGGCGGGGCGGAGTTCGCGGTGCGGCTGCCGTTGTCTACGGTGGGTGCCGGCCGGCCGCCGGTGCCGCCCTCCGGCGACGGGGCCACCGCCGCGCCCGGCCCCGTTCAGGACCCCCTGCCCGCCCAGCCCGCCTTGCCTGGAGGCGACGTATGACGACGCCCGACCGTCCCATCCGCGTCCTCGTCGTCGAGGACGACCCCGTCGCCGCCGACGCGCACGTCATGTACGTGGGCCGCGTCCCCGGCTTCACGGCGGTGGGCAAGGCGCACACGGGCGCGGAGGCGCGCCGTGCCCTGGACCGCACCCCGGTGGACCTGCTGCTCCTGGACCTGCACCTGCCCGATGTGCACGGCCTGCAGCTGGCCCGTTCGCTGCGCGCGGCCGGGTACCACGCGGACGTGATAGCGGTGACGTCGGCGCGGGACCTGACGGTCGTACGGGAAGGGGTCTCGCTCGGGGTGGTGCAGTACGTCCTGAAGCCGTTCACCTTCGCCACGCTCCGCGACCGTCTCATCCGGTACGCCGAGTTCCACGCGGCGGCGGGCGAGGCCAGCGGTCAGGACGAGGTGGACCGCGCGCTGGCCACCCTGCGCGCCCCCGGCCCGGCCGCGCTGCCGAAGGGCCTCAGCGCCCCGACGCTTGAACGCGTCACGCGCACCCTGCGGGACTCCGCCGAGGGCCTCACGGCAGCGGGGGTCGCGGAGGAGGTCGGCATCTCCCGGATCACGGCCCGGCGTTACCTGGAGCATCTGGTGGACGCGGGGCGGGCGGGCCGCAGTCCGCAGTACGGGCAGGTGGGGCGGCCTGAGTTGCAGTACCGGTGGCTGAAGGTGACGGGGTGACGGTGACGGTGACGCGGGGGCCGGAGTCGGTCAACGGCCGCGCGGCCGGAGGCGGGTGATCGCCGCGAAGGTGACGAAGGCGGCCAGGGTCCCGACCGCGAGGCCGGGGTAGTCGGCCCAGTCGGGGTCGTCAGGAGCGGGAATCGCGGCGTGCGCAAGGCGACCGGCGGCCCACCCGACCAGCAGCCCGCCGCCGAACGCCGGGTGGCGGTACCGTACGCCCTTGGTCACGTCGTCGAGCAGCGCCAAGACGGTGACGAGGGCCATTACGAGCACCTGATCACCCCAGCCGATCGCGGCCATGAACGCCCCGAAGGCGAGGCAGAAGAGCCAGGCCTGGGCCAGCGGGACGACCGGTGCGGGATCCCCGGCGGCCTGCCCGGGAAGCCGGAAGAACCGCCGCACTCCCTCGACGAAGCCGCGCTCGCTGCCGTCCGACGTCATGTCGCCCCCCGGGGTGTCAGGTTGGCCGGAGGCAGGCGCCTCCGCTCTCAACTCCCTTGAGGTGGACCACCGGTGACGGCCGGAGGTTGTACGGCCACCGGTCGGCGGGCGTACGACACGACCTGCGCCCCGAGGCCGACCGCCGCCAGCGCCTCGACGATCGACAACGCCAGGAGTCCGGCCCCGACTTGGCCGCCGCCCCAGTAGACGGCGAGCCCCGCGAGCGGCACGACGCAGAAGGCGAGCAGGTCGATGCCGCACTGGATGACCTTGCGCGAGGCCCTGCGCCGGTCGCCCCGGTGCGCGGTCTCCCACCGGAACGCGACCTCCGTCTGCGCGAGTCCGGCCAGGCGCGGCGCCAGGTCACTCCTGACATAGGTGCCGATCGCCGAGATCTTCTCGTCGTTGACGAGGTACGTCCAGCCGAGCACGACGCACACGGGCGGCAGCGCCAGCAGCATGGACGTCTGCTCGGCCTGTGCGGCCGCGGCCACGACCGCGGCCACCACGGCGAGGGTCACATAGAGCAGGTTGTCCCGGAACCCGATCCGCGCCTTCTGCTCGTCCTTGACGCTCTGGTACTCGGCGAGCAACAACTGCCCCTCGGTGATGTCCCGTTCCGACATGCGTCCCCCGTTCCGGCGCCCAACGCACCGACTGTGCAGGCAACTTGCCTGCACCTTAAAAGATCCCGGCTCCTGCACGGTCATTGACCTGACTAGACCACTCCTCTTACGTTCGCGGGGCAGCCATCCCGGCCACAACGACGTAGGCCAGTAGGAGGTCGTGCCCGTGCGCCCCACCGCCGCCACTCCACTTCTCCTCGCAACGCTGATCGCCGCCGCGTCCCTCACCGCGTGCAGCTCGGGTTCCGGAAGCGATCCGGACACCGTCAAGATCTCCTTCAAGCAGTCGACGGACAACTCGGTCAAGGTCATGGACACCTACCTGGCCGACATCAAGAAGCAGTTCGAGAAGGCCAACCCCGGCAAGAAGGTCGAGCTGGTCCCGATCAAGGCACCGGACTCGGAGTACTACACGAAACTGCAGCAGATGCTGCGCTCCCCGAAGACGGCTCCCGACCTGGTCTACGAGGACACGTTCCTCATCAACTCCGATATCACCAGCGGGTACTTGAAGCCGCTCGACCCGTACCTCGCCAAGTGGAAGGACTGGGACCAGTTCATCGACACGGCGAAGGCGGCGGCCAAGGCGCAGGACGGGAAGACGTACGGCGTCCCGGACGGGACGGACACGCGCGGACTCTGGTTCGACAAGGACATCTTCAAGAAGGCCGGTCTGCCCGCGAACTGGCAGCCGAAGACCTGGGACGACGTCCTCGCCGCCGCCCGCACGGTGAAGGAGAAGGTCCCGGGCGTCACGCCGTTGAACGTGTACACGGGCAAGCCGGCGGGCGAGGCCGCGACGATGCAGGGCTTCGAGATGCTGCTGTACGGGACGGGTACGGACGCCGGGAAATCGGATCCCCTGTACGACACGGCGTCGAAGAAGTGGATCGCAGGCGGCCAGGGTTTCAAGGATTCCCTGAAGTTCGTGGAGACGGTCTACAAGGAGAAACTGGGCCCCTCCCCCGACATCGCCCTGGACCCCAACATCCAGACCATCGTCCGCGGTGACCTGCTGCCCAAGGGCAAGCTCGCCATCGACCTGGACGGCTCCTGGCTCCCGCAGGACTGGCTGAAGGGGGGCGGCCATGAATGGCCCGAGTGGTCACAGGAGTTGGGGCTGGCCCCTATGCCTACGCAGCACGGCCAGGCGCCCGGCAAGGTGAGCATGTCCGGCGGCTGGACGTGGGCGATCCCGGCGAAGGCGTCCAACCCCGACCTGGCGTTCAAGTTCATCGAGACGATGCAGACGAAGGCGAACGCCCAGAAGTGGTACATCGCCAACTCCGGTATCGCGGTACGCCAGGACGTGGCGTCCGATCCCGCGTACGTGAAGGCGCAGCCCGGCATCAAGTTCTTCACCGACCTGGTGGCGAGCACGCACTACCGGCCGGCGTATCCGGCGTATCCGAAGGTCTCCACGGCCATCCAGGAGGCGATGGAAGCCGTCACGACGGGCGACAGCTCGGCGGACAAGGCGGCGAGCGGCTATGACGAGGAGCTGAAGTCGGCGACCGACGACCAAGTGGTCAAGAAGTGAGCGTCGGTACGCAACCCGTGCGGCACCCGGTGGGCTCGAAGTCCGCCTCCCCGTCACCACGTCGGGGAGGCGTGCGCCGCTCACTGACCCGCGCGCTCCCGGTCACCCCGGCCGTGATCCTGCTGGTCCTGTTCCTGGCGGGACCGATCGGCTACTGCGCCTACATCGCCTTCACGGACCTGCAGTTGACGGGCCAGGCCCACTCGTCCTTCGTGGGGTTCGAGAACTTCCGGGCCGCGTTCAAGGACGAGGCGTTCCTGAACGCGGTGTGGCTGACGCTGGTGTTCACGCTGCTGTCGTCACTGGTCGGCCAGAACACGCTGGGCCTGGCGCTGGCCGCGCTGATGCAGCGGGCGTCGAAGCCTGTCCGGACGTTGGTGGGCGGGATCGTCATCACGGCGTGGGTGCTGCCGGAGGTGGTGGCGGGCTTCCTGCTGTACGCCTTCTTCCGCCGGGAGGGAACGCTGAACGCCATCCTCGACTGGCTCCATCTCCCGTCCCAGAACTGGCTGTTCACCCTCCCCATCCTGGCGGTGTCGTTCGCCAACGTCTGGCGGGGCACGGCGTTCTCGATGCTCGTCTATTCGGCGGCCCTGAACGAGATCCCGAAGGAGATCACGGAGGCTGCGGAGGTCGACGGGGCGGGTGGCTGGCGCCGGATGTGGTACATCACGCTGCCGATGATCCGCCGCTCGATCGGCACGAACCTGATGCTGAACACGCTCCAGACCCTGTCCGTCTTCGGGCTGATCTGGGTGATGACAAGGGGCGGCCCCGGCGGCAAGAGCCAGACCCTCCCCCTCTTCATGTACGAGCAGGCCTTCCAGAAGAGCATGATCGGTTACGGCACGGCTGTGGCGCTGTTGCTGCTGGTGGTCGGTTCGCTGTTCTCGGTGGTCTACATGCGCCTGCTGCGAACGGAGGTGTGACGGTCATGCGGCCTACGCTCGCCTCCCGCCGCACGTCCCGCCGCCTGGCGGCGGACGCCGGTCTGCTCGCCGTGGCGGCGGCCTTCGCGCTCCCCCTGGCCTGGGTGATCCTGTCCTCCCTGGACGCCCACGCCGACCTGCGCGTGAAGGCCCCGGACGGTATGACCCTGGACAACTTCGACGCGATCCTCACGCAGGACATCACGTTCACGCCCCTGCTCAACAGTCTGATCCTGTGCGGCGGCGGCACGCTCCTGACGGTGGTGAGCGCGACGCTCGCGGCGTACCCGCTGTCGCGTTTCCGGTCGCGGCTGAACCGGCCTTTCCTGCTGACGATCCTGTTCGCGACGAGCCTGCCGATCACGGCGATCATGGTGCCGGTGTACGCGTTGTTCGTACAGGTGAACCTGATCGACACGGTCCAGGGGACCATCTTCTTCTTCGCCGCCTCCCAACTGCCGTTCGCCATCTGGCTGATGAAGAACTTCATGGACGGCGTACCGAAGGAGCTGGAGGAGGCGGCATGGACGGACGGCGCGTCGTCCCTCCAGTCGCTGCTCCGGATCGTGCTCCCGCTGATGGGACCGGGGGTCGCGGTCGTGACCGTCTTCTCGTTCGTGATGATGTGGGGCAACTTCTTCGTCCCGTTCATGCTGCTGCTGACACCGGATCAGATGCCTGCGTCCGTGAGCATCAACGAGTTCTTCGGGAATCGGGGGATGGTTGTCTACGGGCAGCTGGCGGCGTTTTCGGTGATCTATTCGACGCCGGTGCTGGTGCTTTATGTGCTGGTGGCCAGGCGGTTGGGTGGAGGGTTTGCTTTGGGTGGGGCGGTCAAGGGGTGAGGGCGAGGCCGGGACCCGGCCGCCCGCTTCTCCGTCAACGGCGCTGCTCGTCCTGTGCCTGCTGATCGCCCCACGGCTGAGGGGACGGTTCGCGCTCGGTGGTCGGGTCCAGAGGTGTGCCGGGCCAGGCGGAGGGCAGGGCAAACGGCAGGCCATAGCTCATCCGGGGCTCTTCGGAGGGCGAGGAGAGAGCGCTGTGGGGGTAGCCCCAGCCGGTCTCGGCGCGGGCGGCCGCGGCGGCGCGGTCGGATGCGTCCGCCTCTCCGCGGGCTTCGTCCGCGCGGTCGGGAGCGTCGGCCCGGGTGAAGGCTTCGGCGGCCCGTAGCCAGCAGTCGCGGGACAGGTTCGGGGAACCGGCAGCCGTGTGGGCCCGGGCGAGGTTCTCCAGGGTCCGTCCGGTCCGGTACCAGTCCTCGAACTCCTGGTAGATCTCCAGCGCCCTGCGGTACGACTCGATCGCTCCCTCCCCCCTCCCCACCTGCATCAGCGCACTGCCCAGGTTGTTGCACGCGATGCCCTCGCGGTGGCGGTCCCCGGCGGCCCGGAACAGTTCCTGGCTGCGGGTGTGGGCGTTGATGGCCGCCTCCACCCGGCCCTCGTGCGCCAGAGCGAGGCCGAGGGTGGTCCAGGCGATCGCCTCGCGATGCCGGTCCCCAGTGGTGAGGTGATACAGCTCAAGGGCCCGGTTGAGGGCGTCGATCGCCTCCGGCGCCCGGCCCGCGTCGCGCAGGGCCGCGCCGAGACTGCTCAGCGCGATGGCCTCGCCGTGGCGGTCCCCGGCCCGCCGGTAGCGTTCACGGGCGCTGGTGAGAGCGTCGATGGCGTCCGGCACCCGGCCCGCTCCGGCCAGGGCATTGCCGAGGTTGCTCCACGCGGCGGCCTCGCTGCGGTACTCCAGCGCGCGTTCCGCGGCCTGCTGGGCCGCGCTGCTGACCACGATCAGGTCGTCGAAGTAGCGCCGCCAGTCCAGGTACACGGCCAGAAGTTCGGCCAGCGTCACCGCCGCCGCGCCGTACCGCTCCTCCTGCGCCCACTGAACGGCTGCCACCAGCCCGGCCCGCTCCTCGTCCAGCCAGGCCAGCGCGGCCGCCCGGTCGTCGAACAGCTCGGGTTCCGGCATGCCCGCCAGCCAACGCAACCGGGCATCCGCCGCCCCCGCCCAACGGCAGTAGAACCGCAGCACCCGCGCACGGGCCGCCTCCCCTTCCTCCGCCAGCAACGTGTCCCGCTTGACCACACCGATCCCGAACGCCTTCACGAGGTCGTGCAGCCGCCACCGTCCTCGCCTGGTGCCCTGCTCGATGAGATGCGCGCGAGCCAATGCGTCCAGGCTCCGGACCGGTGGTGTTTCCGCACCGGTCAGCGCGTTGATCACCTGCGGCGTCAGCTCGGGTCCGGGGGCGAGGGCGAGCAGCCCGAGCAGGCGGGTCTGCTCGGGAGGCAGCCGGCGGTAGGAGAGGTCGAGTGCGGCGCGGACACTGCGCTCGCCGTCGTCGAGGTGGTCGAGGCGATCCCGGAACTCGGCCAGTTCGGCGGTGAGTTCGGCGACCGGCTTCGTCCGGTCCAGAGCCAGCCGGGCAGCCGCGAGCTGGAGGGCGAGAGGGAGATGCCCGCAGAGGTCGGCCAGTTCCTCGGCCGCTGTGGTCTCCTGCCGGATCCGGTCGTCGTACGGATTCGCGAGCCGCAGGGCCCGGTCGAGGAGGTCGTAGGAGGATCTCGGCGTCAGCTCGTCCAACGGCAGGAGCCTGGCGCCGTATTGGGGCAGTCGTTCGCGGGACGTCACCAGGAGGCGGTGGTTCGCGCCGCCGCCGGGAAGCAGGAACCGCACCTGCTCCGACAGTCCGACGTTGTCGGCCAGGATCAGCATCGGGCCTCGCTCCCCGGCCCGCTGGGCGAGCGTCGAGCGGTACAGCGCGGCCCGGTCGTCCACTCTGGTCGGGATGTGTTGGGACGCGGTACCCAAGGCCCGCAGCAGGGCCTCCAGAGCCTGCTCCGCGCTGACCGAGTCCTCGTTGTAGTCGTATCCGTGCAGGTCGACGAAGAGCACCCCGCCGGGAAACCAGCCCCGTGCGCACGCCCTGTGCGCCGCCTCCACCGCGAGCGCCGTCTTGCCGATGCCGCCGAGCCCCGACACGGCCGTGACGAGCACCGCCTCCGGACCGCCGGACGCGGACGGCTCCAGAACGTCGAGCAGCATGCGCAGTTCATCGTCCCTGCCGGTGAACCCGCCGACCCGCATCGGCAGCGCGTCCAGCGCGGTGGGCGCCGGCCCGTGCTCGTGGTATTCGGCCTTCGCCGTGAAGGACCCCGTGAACCTACCGCCCCGGAAATCGAGATGATCCCCGTCGTACTCCTCGGCCATGGCGTCGTCCCCCGTACCGCCTGCGAACCCTCGCCTGCCCTCACAGTACGCCGCCGTCGCACACCCAACACATGCTCTGGACAGGCCACTTGGCGCTACCGTAATGGTGTGCCGGAAACAGAACCCACCGTCGTCATCCTGACCGCGCTTCCGTCGGAGTACGACGCCGTACGGGCCCACATCCCGGACGCGGAGGAGCGCGTGCACGACGAGGGGACGTACGTGGAATGGGGCCGTCTCCCCGACACCCCCTGGCACGTCGCCGTCGCCGAACTCGGTCCGGGCGCCCTGAACGCCGCCGTGCTCACCGAGCGAATCGTCAACTGGCTGCGCCCTGACGTCCTGTTGTTCGTCGGAGTGGCGGGCAGCCTGAAGAAGAAGGACATCAGGATCGGCGACGTCGTGGTGGGTACGAAGGTGTACGGCATCCACGGCGGCAAGCAGACCCCTGACGGCTTCCAGGTCCGCCCGGAGGCCTGGCACTCCTCGCACCGCCTGGAGCAGGCCGCCCGCTTCGCCCTGCGGGGCCAGGTCCACTTCAAGCCGATCGCCGTCGGCGACATCGTCCTGGCCGACGCGAAGTCGGAGATCGCCGAGCACCTCCGGAAGCACTACAACGACGCCGTCGCGATCGAGATGGAGGGCTCCGGAGTCGTCCACGCGGCGCAGCTGAGCGGCCAGTTGGACGCCCTCGTCATCCGGGGCATCAGCGACTACGCCGACGCCGGGAAGTCGAGGGCCGACGCGTCCGGGTCCCAGCCGAAGGCGGCCGACGCGGCAGCCGCGGCGGCGGTCGCGATCCTCCGCAAACACCGGCCGACCAGGGCTGCCAGGGGCGGGACCCCCGCACCGGCCGCCTCCGACGACTCCCAGGAGGGCCCCCTTCGCCCCTCCACGTACGGCGGCGACCACCTCGACTTCCGGGGCAGCACCTTCAGCGGCCCCTTCACGGCCAAGTCGGTCGACGGACGCCGGGACGACGACCGGTAGCCACGGCAGCCACGGCCCGGTCCCGGTAGCGACCGCCGCCCTGCCGCCCCGCCCCGCCGGTTTCACGGGACGAGTGGCAGATCTGGGCCGCCTGCTGCCCCACCTCGAACCCGCTCCGAACGGTACGGCCGCACCCCCGCTCCTCATCTTCGCCGTCACCGGCATGGGCGGCATCGGCAAGACGGCACTGGCCCTGGAGGCCGCTCACCAGGCGGTTTCCAAGGGCTGCTTCCCCGGTGGCACACTCTTCGTCGACCTGCGAGGCTACGACGACAACCCGGTCACCGCCGATCAGGCGGTCCTCGCCCTCCTCGACGCGCTCGGCGTACGCGGCCCGAATCTGCCACTTACTCCGGCACGCCAGTACGACGCGTACCGCCGGCTCCTCGCCGAGCGCCGGGACCGGATGCTGCTGATCCTCGACAACGCCTCGGACCCGGCCCAGTTCCTCCCCCTCCTCCCGGGCACGGACCACCACCGGGTCGTGATCACCTCCCGGGACCGCCCGGACGCGCTCCCGGTGCGCCTCATCGACCTCGAAGCGCTGGCCCCCGCCGAGTCCGTCGCCCTCATCACCCGCGCCCTCCACGACGCCGACGAACGCGATGACCGCCCGGCCCGCGAGTCGGATGCGCTAAGTGAACTCGCCGCCCTCTGCTGCCATTTGCCCCTCGCTCTCCAGATCGCGGCGGCGATGCTGCGCAGGCGCCGCCATCGCGGCATCGGCTCACTGGTGACCGAGATCAAGGAGGCGGAGGACCCGACGGCGGCGTTCGACCGCAGCAACCTGGGGACAGACCAGTACGGCCGCTCCCTCGCCCTCCGCCCGGTCCTGGACGCCTCCTACCGCCGCCTACCGGCCGACCAGGCCCGGATGCTGCGCCTGCTCGCCCTCGCCCCGGCTCCGGAGATCGGCACGGACGCGGTGGCGGCCCTGACCGACCTCGATGCCGACTCCGCCCTGGATCTCCTGGAGGAACTGGCGGCAACTCATCTGGTTACTGCGGTTCCTGGTGTGGGTGGTCCGGGTTCCGTTCCGCGGTGGCGGTTGCATGACTTGGTGTGCGCGTATGGGGCCGGCGTGGTGGCTGGGGAGCCGGGGCTGGTGGAGGAGGGGGCGGCCGCTCGGGGGCGGGTGCTGGAGTTCTACTGGCGGTGGGCGGATGCGGCTGATGACTGGTTGCGATGGTTGCCGGATGGGCCGGGGCCGGAGCTGTTCGCAGGGCGGGGGGAGGCTTTGGCGTGGCTGGACGGGGAGCGCGCGGGGTTGGTGGCGGCGGTGCAGTGGGCGGAGGAGGAGCGGTACGCGGGTGCTGCGGTGGGGCTGGCCATGTGTCTGGGTGTGTATCTGGAGTGGCGACGGTACTTCGATGACTGGGTCGCCGTCGCTCGGGCCGCCTGTGAGGCGGCCCGCCGTGGGGAGGACCCCGACGCCGAGGGAGTGGCGTTGCTCAGCCTCGGCAGCGCCCTGCAGAACGCGGGGCAGTTGGAGGAAGCGATCGGCGCCCACACCCGGGCCCGCGACCTGTACCAGGCGGCCGGGAATCGCCACCGCGAGGGCGTGGCGTGGGCCTACCTCGGCATCGGCCTGGCGAGAGGGGGGCAGGTGGAGGAGGCGATCGGCGCCCACACCCGGGCCCGCGACCTGTACCAGGCGGCTGGGGATCGCCAGGGCGAGGGCGTGGCGTGGGACAACCTCGGTGTCGCCCTGCGGGACGCAGGGCGGGCGGGGGAGGCAATCGACGCCCACAACCGCGCCCGCGACTTGCTTCAGGCCGTGGGGGACCGCCACCGCGAGGGCCTGTCGTGGAACTCCCTCGGCAGCACCCTGCGGAAGGCGGGCCGGGTGGAAGAGGCGATCAAGGCATACAGCAAGGGCCTGACGATCTGTCGGGAATTCGAGGACTGGTACGGGGCGGGCCAGATCGTCGGCAACCTCGCCCTCGCCCACCAGGCCGCCTACCGCCCCGCCGAGGCCCGCGCCGCCTGGCTCCAGTCCGCCGACGCCTTCACGCAAGCCGGCGCCACCGAAGAAGCCGCCGAGGCCCGCGCCCGGGCGCAAGAAACACAAACCGCAGAAGCCCAGGACCAGCCGTAGGCCCCGCACCTCACCCCCGCCCGAGTGGCACACCCACCCCCTGAGTCCAAAGGCACAGCACCGCCCGTCACTGCCGCATCCTCGGGTCCTGGGTGGGGTCGGCATACATGCGCGGGCAGCCGCGGTCGGGCGCAGGGGTGCGCAGTTCGTAGTGCCAGGGTTCGTTGCGGTAGATCCGGCACAGGCCGTACTCGGCACCGTGTTCGGACAGCCATGCCGTGGCGTCGGAGTGTCCGATGTCGATCGCGTCCCCCGACACATGAGGGGACGTGTCCGCGGTGGCCACCCATCGGGCGGCTTCGTCTTCCGAGCCGTACTTCGAGACCGCCTCACGAAGAAGCTGGGTCTGGCGCTCCGGGGAACGCCAGCCGCTGTTGACGTAGAACGTGACGCCGTCGCCCTCGGCGGCCTTCGCCGCTGTGCGAAGGGCCTGGAGCAGCTCCGGGTCGAGGTTGGTCAAGGCGGGATAGCCGTCGTCGAAGACCGTGACGCCCTCGGGCACGGCGCCGCCGGCCTCGCCGAGCGCACCCGGGTGCTCAGTGCGCGGAGCGTTCGGGACAAGCGCGGCCGAGGAGGACGGCGGGTCGGCCGAGAAGGAGGACGCGGCATTCTGCGACTCGTAGCCGAGGGCTGCCGCGATCGCCGCTACGACGGCTGCCAGGCCGACGGCGAGGAGCCGGTGAATCCGGCGGGACGCGGTTCGCGCTGATGGCGGGTTTCGGGTCATGTCGCCAGTCAAGGCAGCGTGGTGTTGCCGGTGCGTCTGCGGTTTTCGGTATACCGACGATATGTGGCGACTCGTAGCATCGGGACCATGCGTGTGCTGATTGTCGAGGACGAGCCCTTTCTGGCAGAGGCCATCCGCGACGGCCTGCGCCTGGAAGCGATCGCGGTCGACCTCGCCGGTGACGGCGACACCGCTCTGGAACTGCTGAGCATCAACGCCTACGACATCGCCGTCCTCGACCGCGACATCCCCGGCCCTTCCGGTGACGAGGTCGCCAAACGCATCGTCGCCTCCGGCAGTGGCATGCCGATCCTCATGCTCACCGCGGCCGACCACCTGGACGACAAGGCCTCCGGGTTCGGACTCGGGGCCGACGACTACCTCACGAAACCCTTCGAACTGCGAGAACTCGCGCTCAGGCTCAGAGCACTCGACCGAAGGCGTGCCCACAACAGGCCACCGGTGCAGGAGATCGCGGGGCTGCGGCTGGATCCGTTCCGCAGAGAGGTCTTCCGGGACGACCGCTATGTCGCGCTGACACGGAAGCAGTTCGCCGTGCTCGAAGTCCTCGTCGCCGCCGAGGGCGGGGTCGTCAGCGCCGAAGAGCTACTGGAACGGGCGTGGGACGAGAACGCCGACCCGTTCACCAACGCCGTGCGCATCACCGTCTCGGCACTGCGCAAGCGTCTCGGCGAACCCTGGATCATCGCCACGGTGCCAGGCGTCGGCTACCGCATCGACACGCAACCAGAGGCCGGAACCGAGGGAGGAGACCGTGGATAGGGAGCCCGGGTTGAGCGTTCGCCTCAAACTCACGCTCAGCTACGCCGGATTCCTCATGATCGCCGGTGTTCTGCTGCTCACGGCGGTGTGGGTGTTCCTCCTGCGCTACGTCCCCAACCGAGCGACGCTCATCAGCCGCGACGACAACTCCACGCACAGTGTTTTTCCCGTCCGGTCCGCCCTCCTGGACGTTTTCGCTCCGAGAGCGGCCGCCGTACTGGCGTTCCTGCTGGTGTTCGGCCTCGTGGGAGGGTGGATCCTGGCCGGCCGGATGCTCGCCCCGCTGACCCGGATCACCCACGCCACACGCACCGCCGCCAACGGATCGCTCTCCCACCGGATCCGACTGCCGGGCCGCAAGGACGAGTTCCGCGAACTCGCCGACGCCTTCGACGCGATGCTCGTACGGCTCGAAGCGCATGTCGCCGAGCAGCGGAGATTCGCAGCCAACGCCTCGCACGAGTTGCGCACCCCGCTGGCGGTCTCGAAGGCACTGCTCGACATGGCCCGCGCCGATCCGACCCACGACACCGGCGAAGTCATCGACCGCCTCCACACCGTCAACACCCGCGCGATCGGCCTCGTCGAAGCGCTGCTCCTGCTCAGCCGCGCCGACCAGCGGTCGTTCACCCGAGAACAGGTCGACCTGTCCCTGCTGGCGGAAGAGGCCACCGAAACGCTCCTCCCCCTCGCCGAGAAGCGTGGCGTCACCCTCGAAACCTCCGGCGGCATCACCCCCACGATCGGATCGCAGGCGCTTCTGCTGCAGCTGACCACGAACCTCGTGCACAACGCGATCGTCCACAACCTGCCCGAACAGGGCACCGTCCGGGTGCATACCGGCGTCCGCCCCGCGGCGGTGGTGCTCACTGTCGAAAACACCGGCGAGAAGCTCACCCCCCAGCTGGTGTCGACCCTCACCGAACCGTTCAGGCGTGGCACCGAGCGCATCCACGCCGACCAGGCAGGCGTCGGCCTCGGCCTGGCCATCGTAAAAACCATCACCCAGGCACACGACGGCACGCTCACCCTCGCCCCGCGCCCCGCCGGCGGGATCCGCGTCACCGTGGAACTGCCCACGAGCCCCGAACCCTCCTAGCAGGCACCGTCGCTACGCCGCTTCGGCCGTGGCGTGCCACCAGGGGCGCGATGCCAGTGCGGCCAGCCCGGCGCCGACGGTGTTGAGCAGTACGTCGTCCACCGAGGACACCCGGTCCAGCCGCAGGACGTACTGCGCGGTCTCGACCAGGACCGAGCAGCCCGCCGCGAGCGCCAGGACCCGGGGCATCGACGCCAGCGACGCGTACCGCAGCGGAACGAGGAACCCCAGCGCCGCGAAGACCAGCAGGTTGCCGACGACCTGGCCCGTGTCCATCGTGTGCAGGTCGCGCAGCGGTACCAGGCTCACGACGGCGCCGGACTCGTCGCCCGGCAGCAGGATGATCCAGACCCACGGCATCGTCCCGTAGACGATGCCGACCTCGGCCACCGACCTCCGCCACGGCGACGTGACGCCGCCGGCCCTGCGACGGCGCGCCAGAACCCACACGGCCAGTGCGGCCGGCGGCAGTGCGAGCACCGTGATGAGCGCCACCCCGTTGAACGTGCAGAACCAGACGTACCACCCCGGCCTGTGCAGCGGCATGGCCAGCATCCTCAGTGGCGTGTCGAGCGGGCCGAACGCGGCGATCGCCGCACTGAGGATCGCCAGAGCGACGAGCACGATCCTGCGCGTACGACGGGCCGGGGCTGACAGTGATGCGCTGTGATCCATGCCTGCATTGAAGGCGGAAGGCCGTATCGCGGGCGTATCCGGTTTGCGATACGCCCGCCATACACGCAATCGCCGCAAGCCGCGCCAACCTGCTTCTGCGCGAGCCGGTCCATGGACCGCTTCGCCTCCTCGCCCTCCAGGAAGCGGACCACCCGCCCCCGGATCTCCGCACGGTCGTAAGGGTTCTCGGGGTCGTGGTGCGAGAGCGAAACGTTCGGATTGCGCCGGAGGTTCTCCTCCTTCACGCGGCCGATCGACGTGTTGACCATGACGTACTCACCTTCGATGTCCGCCCACATGGGCGAGACCTGGGGCGCGCCGTCGGGGCCGACCGTGGCGAGGTGCCAGAAGTTCGGGGCCGGTAGCCGTGCGCGAATATGCCCCTCTACCTTGCCATTCACCGCGTCCTCGCTTTCCGGCCGCCCGCTCGGGCCGCACGCGCGTCATGCTGGGCGCCGCGCCCCGCGTATCGCCGGACGATCTTCGGCCACACGCGCCCCGCCCCAACCCCCGGCCGAAACCGTATGTTCCTACAATCCGTGATTGTGGCCGAACAGACCGTAGTCATCGCAGCCCCGCGCCCATAGCTTGTGCGCGTGCACCGACCGAAAGCCCAGCAGCCCACCCCGCCCTTCAACGCTCCGGCCGCGCGCAAACTGAGGGCGGCGCTCGGCATGGGGCCCGAGCATGTCGCGTACGGGATGCGCGCCTCGTACGGGATGCCGTACGTCACGCCCGATCTCGTCACCGCGTGGGAGCGCGGCACCATGACGCCGAGCAGCCCCGAACTGACCGCGCTCGCGGGCGTGTTGTGGTGTGCGCCGGGCGAACTCATCGGCGCGCCGCGGACCTTGCGCGAGCACCGGATCTCGCGCGGCCTCGCCCCGGAGGACGTCGCCCGTACCGTCGGCCTCGAACTCCTCGCCTACCAGCGGATGGAGGAGACCGACGAGTGGCGCGGCAACGAGCGGCAGTCGGCCGCCCTCGCCGACGTACTGGAGCTCTCGCTGCCCGACTTCATCACGGTCACCGGCCGCGACGACAAGCTCGCCGAGCTGCTGCGCAGCGCGATGACGACACGCTGGCAGGCGTACGTCAAACCGGTCGCGAAGATGGTGCCCCTGGACCGGCGGCTCCTGGAGGCCGCCCTCCTGGAGATGCACACGGAGTACCACGGGCTGATGGTGGCCACCCTCAGCTGGGGCGGAGGCTCGGCCGCCGCCGACTCCAGCGACTCGGGACGCGACTTCCTGGACCAGGTCGTCGACCACTTCTGGTCGATGATCCAGAGGAACACGTACTGAGCAAACGCATCGACCGGCCCGTTGACCAGTGACCAGCAACCGGTGACTGGTGACTAGAAAACCGACTCCGCCTCGTCCATCCGGTCCTTCGGCACCGTCTTCAGCTCCGTGACCGCCTCCGCGAGCGGCGCCATCACGATGTCGGTGCCGCGCAGCGCGGTCATGCGGCCGAAGTCGCCGCGGTGCGCGGCCTCCACCGCGTGCCAGCCGAAGCGGGTGGCCAGCACACGGTCGTACGCGGTCGGCGTGCCGCCGCGCTGGACGTGGCCGAGGATGACCGGCTTCGCCTCCTTGCCGAGGCGGCGCTCCAGCTCGTACGCGAGGGCCGTGCCGATGCCCTGGAAGCGCTCGTGGCCGAACTGGTCGATGTCACCCTTGCCGTAGTCCATGGTGCCCTCGATGGGGTGGGCGCCCTCGGCCACGCAGATGACGGCGAACTTCTTGCCGCGGGCGAAGCGCTCCTCGACCATCGCGACCAGGTCGGCGGGGTCGAAGGGGCGCTCGGGCAGGCAGATGCCGTGGGCGCCGCCGGCCATGCCGGACTCCAGGGCGATCCAGCCGGCGTGCCGGCCCATGACCTCGACGACCATCACGCGCTGGTGGGACTCGGCGGTGGTCTTGAGACGGTCCATGGCCTCCGTGGCCACGCCGACCGCCGTGTCGAAGCCGAAGGTGCGGTCCGTCGCGGAGATGTCGTTGTCGATCGTCTTCGGGACGCCGACGACGGGAAGGCCCGCGTCCGAGAGCATGCGGGCCGCGGTCAGCGTGCCCTCGCCGCCGATCGGGATCAGCGCGTCGATGCCGAACTCGCGGGCGATGTCGGGCGCGTTCTCGCAGGCCTCGCGCAGCCGGGTGCGTTCCAGGCGGGAGGAGCCGAGGATGGTGCCGCCGCGGGCCAGGATGCCGCTGACCGCGTTGAGGTCGAGGGAGCGGTAGCGGCCGTCGAGCAGACCGCCGAAGCCGTCCTCGAAGCCGATGACCTCGTCCTCGAAATGGTCGACCGCCCGGTGCACGACCGACCGGATCACTGCGTTCAGGCCGGGGCAGTCGCCGCCTGCGGTGAGAACTCCGATACGCATCGCGCTGTGTCTCCTGCTCGCTGCTGGTTCGTATGAGCCGGTCCGATTGTTTCACGGCACGGGGAGCGCCGCCGCTTCCACCCGCCCGACCCCCTCCCACCTGCTGACGGGCGCCTTATCCAGCCCCGGAGGTATTGTCAAGAGGATTCTCGTCACCCCGGCGGGCGAGTTCCGGGCCACCAGGAACGACAGAGAATCCGGGCGACGAAGAAGACGACAAAGACGAAGACGAGGAAACGGAGAGCACGCGTGACGCGCAGCGTGTACGTGACCGGGATCGACCGCGGCGACGGCCGTCAGGTCGTCGAGCTGGGAGTCATGGAACTCCTGACCCGACAGGTCGACCGGGTGGGGGTGTTTCGCCCGCTCGTCCACGACGGCCCGGACCGGCTCTTCGAGCTGCTGCGCGCCCGCTACCGGCTGGCGCAGGACCCGGCGACGGTGTACGGCATGGACTACCACGAGGCGTCCGCCCTCCAGGCCGAGCAGGGCACGGACGAGCTGGTCTCCACCCTCGTCGAGCGGTTCCACCGGGTCGCGGACGACTACGACGTCGTCCTCGTCCTCGGTACGGACTTCGCCGCCACCCAGCTGCCGGACGAGCTGGCCCTCAACGCCCGGCTGGCGAACGAGTTCGGCGCCTCCGTCATCCCGGTGGTGGGCGGCCGCGGCCAGACCTCGGAATCGGTGCGCGCCGAGACCCGCAACGCCTACCGCGCCTACGACGGGCTCGGCTGCGACGTGCTCGCCATGGTCGTGAACCGGGTGGCCCGCGAGGACCGCGCCGAGATCCACCAGCGGCTCGACTCCCGCCTGCCGGTGCCCTGTTACGTGCTGCCGGACGAGCCCGCGCTCTCCGCGCCGACGGTCTCGCAGATCACCCACGCCCTCGGCGCGAAGGTACTGCTCGGCGACGACGCGGGCCTGGCCCGTGACGCGCTCGACTTCGTCTTCGGCGGTGCGATGCTGCCGAACTTCCTGACCGCGCTGACCCCCGGCTGCCTGGTGGTGACCCCTGGCGACCGCGCCGACCTGGTGGTGGGCGCGCTGGCCGCGCACAGCGCCGGCACTCCCCCGATAGCCGGCGTGCTGCTCACGCTCGACGAGCGGCCCACGGACGAGGTCCTCACCCTCGCGGCGCGCCTCGCGCCCGGCACCCCGGTGCTCTCGGTCCCCGGCACCAGCTTCCCCACCGCGGCCGAACTCTTCGCCCTGGAAGGCAAGTTGAACGCGGCCACGCCCCGCAAGGCGGAGACCGCGCTCGGCCTCTTCGAGCGGTGCGTCGACACGGGCGACCTGCTGAAGCGGGTGTCCGCCCCCAACAGCGACCGCCTGACCCCGATGATGTTCGAGCACAAGCTCCTGGAGCAGGCCCGCACCGACAAGCGCCGCGTCGTGCTGCCCGAGGGCACCGAGGCCCGCGTGCTGCACGCCGCCGAGGTGCTGCTGCGCCGGGGCGTCTGCGAGCTGACGCTGCTCGGTCCTGTCGACCAGATCCGCAAGAAGGCCGCCGACCTCGGCATCGACCTCGTCGGCTGCCAGTTGATCGACCCGGCCACCTCCGAGCTGCGCGACCGGTTCGCCGAGAAGTACGCACAGCTGCGGGCTCACAAGGGTGTGACCGTGGAACTCGCCCATGACGTCGTCGCGGACGTCAACTACTTCGGCACCCTCATGGTCCAGGAGGGCCTGGCCGACGGGATGGTCTCCGGGTCCGTGCACTCCACGGCCGCCACCATCCGGCCCGCCTTCGAGATCATCAAGACCAAGCCGGACACGAAGATCGTGTCGTCCGTCTTCTTCATGTGCCTCGCCGACAAGGTCCTCGTCTACGGCGACTGCGCCGTGAACCCCGACCCGAACGCCGAGCAGCTCTGCGACATCGCCATCCAGTCGGCCGCCACCGCCCGGCAGTTCGGCGTCGAGCCGCGGATCGCGATGCTGTCGTACTCGACGGGAACCTCCGGCACGGGCGCGGACGTCGACAAGGTGCGGGAGGCGACCGATCTCGTACGACTGCGCCGTGACGACCTGAAGATCGAGGGGCCGATCCAGTACGACGCCGCGGTCGAACCGTCCGTCGCGGCGACCAAGCTGCCGGAGTCGGACGTCGCCGGGCAGGCCTCCGTGCTGATCTTCCCGGACCTCAACACCGGCAACAACACCTACAAGGCCGTGCAGCGCTCGGCCGGCGCGATCGCCGTCGGCCCGGTCCTGCAGGGCCTGCGCAAGCCCGTCAACGACCTGTCCCGCGGCGCCCTCGTCCAGGACATCGTCAACACCGTCGCCATCACGGCGATCCAGGCCCAGACCTCCGACCAGAAGGCTTTCCAGCAGTGACCGCGTCCCGCGTCCTCGTTCTCAACTCCGGCTCGTCGTCGGTGAAGTACCAGCTGCTCGACATGCGCGACAGCAGCCGGCTCGCCGTGGGCCTCGTCGAGCGGATCGGCGAGGAGACCTCACGGCTCAGGCACACGCCCCTGCTCGGGGGCGGGGCGCGCGAGACGACCGGCCCCGTCGCCGACCACGAGGCCGCCCTGAAGGCCGTCGCCGAGGAGCTGGCCAGGGACGGGCTCGGCCTGGACTCCCCCGAGCTCGCCGCGATCGGCCACCGGGTGGTGCACGGCGGCCTGGCCTTCACCGAGCCGACGGTCATCGACGACGCCGTACTCGCCGAGATCGAGCGCCTGATCCCGGTGGCGCCACTGCACAACCCGGCGAACCTGACCGGCATCCGTACGGCTCAGGCGCTGCGCCCGGACCTCCCCCAGGTGGCCGTCTTCGACACCGCGTTCCACACGACGATGCCGGAGTCGGCGGCGCGCTACGCGATCGACGTGGAGACGGCGGACGCCCACCGCATCCGGCGCTACGGCTTCCACGGCACCTCCCACGCGTATGTGTCCCGCGAGACGGCGAAGCTGCTGGGCAGGGCGCCCGAGGACGTGAACGTCATCGTGCTGCACCTCGGCAACGGGGCGTCCGCGTCCGCCGTACGGGGCGGGAGGTGCGTGGACACCTCCATGGGGCTGACGCCCTTGGAGGGGCTCGTGATGGGTACGCGCTCCGGTGACATGGACCCGGCCGTCATCTTCCATTTGGAGCGCGTTGGCGGGATGTCCACGGACGAGATCGACACTCTTCTCAACAAGAGGAGCGGCCTGATCGGTCTGTGCGGCGACAACGACATGCGGGAGATCCGCCGCCGTGTCGACGAGGGCGACGAGCGGGCGCGGCTCGCCTTCGACATCTACATCCACCGCCTGAAGAAGTACATCGGCGCCTACTACGCGGTGCTCGGCCGCGTGGACGCGGTCGCCTTCACCGCCGGAGTCGGCGAGAACGCCGCCCCGGTGCGCGAGGCCGCGGTCGCCGGTCTGGAGGAGCTGGGCCTGACGGTCGACGGAGACCTGAACGCGGCACGAGGCGACGGGCCTAGGCTCATCTCGCCCGAGTACGCGCGGGTCGCGGTGGCCGTGGTGCCGACCGACGAGGAACTGGAGATCGCCACGCAGACGTACGCACTCGTGGGCGCGTCCCACGACCTCACCTGAGCGGCATCCCGCCCTTTTGTATCTTCCGCCAGACGGAATATTCCGCAGCGAAACAAACCGATAGGATCGCCCCATGCGCCGTTCGAAAATCGTCTGTACTCTCGGCCCCGCGGTCGACTCCCATGAGCAGCTCGTCGCGCTGATCGAGGCCGGCATGAACGTGGCCCGCTTCAACTTCAGCCACGGCTCGCACGAAGAGCACCAGGGCCGGTACGACCGCGTCCGTGCCGCCGCCGCCGAGACCGGCAAGCCCATCGGTGTGCTCGCCGACCTCCAGGGCCCGAAGATCCGCCTGGAGACCTTCGCCGAGGGTCCCGTCGAGCTGGTGCGGGGTGACGAGTTCACCATCACCGCCGAGGACGTCCCCGGTGACAAGACGATCTGCGGCACGACCTACAAGGGCCTGCCCGGTGACGTCTCCGAGGGCGACCCGATCCTGATCAACGACGGCAACGTCGAGCTGAAGGTCCTCGCGGTCGAGGGCCCCCGGGTGAAGACGGTCGTCATCGAGGGCGGCGTCATCTCGGACCACAAGGGCATCAACCTGCCCGGCGCGGCCGTGAACGTGCCCGCACTGTCCGAGAAGGACGTCGAGGACCTGCGCTTCGCCCTGCGGATGGGCTGCGACATGGTCGCCCTCTCCTTCGTGCGCGACGCCAACGACGTCAACGACGTCCACAAGGTGATGGACGAGGAGGGCCGCCGGGTCCCCGTCATCGCCAAGGTGGAGAAGCCGCAGGCGGTCGAGCACATGGAGGGCGTCGTCGCGGCGTTCGACGCGGTCATGGTGGCCCGCGGCGACCTCGCCGTGGAGTACCCGCTCGAGAAGGTCCCGATGGTGCAGAAGCGCCTCGTGGAGCTGTGCCGCCGCAACGCCAAGCCGGTGATCGTCGCGACCCAGATGATGGAGTCGATGATCACCAACTCCCGCCCGACGCGCGCCGAGGCCTCCGACGTCGCCAACGCGATCCTCGACGGCGCCGACGCGGTCATGCTGTCCGCCGAGTCGAGCGTGGGCGCGTACCCGATCGAGACGGTCAAGACGATGTCGAAGATCGTCCAGGCCGCCGAGGAGGAGCTGCTGTCGAAGGGGCTCCAGCCGCTCGTCCCGGGCAAGAAGCCTCGTACGCAGGGTGGTTCGGTCGCCCGCGCCGCCTGCGAGATCGCCGACTTCCTCGGCGGCAAGGGGCTGGTGGCCTTCACCAAGTCCGGTGACACCGCCCGCCGGCTGTCCCGCTATCGCGCGGCCCAGCCGATCCTGGCCTTCACCACCGAGGAGAGCACCCGCAACCAGCTGACGCTCAGCTGGGGCGTGGAGCCGCACGTGGTGCCGTTCGTCAACAGCACCGACGAGATGGTCGACCTGGTCGACGGCGAGGTCCTCAAGCTCGGCCGCTTCCACCAGGGCGACACCCTGATCATCACCGCCGGTTCGCCCCCCGGCGTGGCCGGCACCACCAACATGGTCCGGGTGCACCACCTGGGCGGCGCCGAGCGCGACTGACCCGCCGCACACGGTCGTACGACGCCGAGGGCGCCCCCCGCTGATGCGGGGGGCGCCCTCGGTTCGTGCGGCTCCCGGACGGGCTCCGGAGGGGGGCTCAGTCCTGGTAGGAGTGCAGCCCCGGAATGGAGAGGTCGCCGCCGAACTGGCCGGCCTGGACGACCTTCACCTTGGTGAAGTAGATCAGCGGGATGTTCAGCGGCGGAGGGCTGTCCGGGCTGAACGTCACCGGGATCAGACCGAGCAGATTGCCGGAGATGCTCTCGGTGTACATGACCGTCTTGCCGTTGCGGATGGTCGACGTCGAACCGGCGGCCGCCTGCACGTGGTACGTCTTGCCCGACTGCTTGTCCTTGACGGTCTGGTGCAGGTCACCGATGTCGGTGCCGTCGGAGATGACGTACTTCAGGACCTTCTTGACGCTGCCGTTGGCCGTCCGCACCTTGACGATGCCCTGGTAGTCCGCGCCCTTGAGGAGCAGCGAACTGGCGTTCAGGTACCAGGGGTCGTCAGGGAGGGTGACGGGGTTGTCGACACCGCCCACGTCGTCCGTGGCGACCGGGCAGTCGTCCGGGTTCGTGGTGGAGCTCGCGGACGGGCTGGGGGTCGCCGACGCGGCGGCGTCCTTGGCCTTCTCGGCCGCGGCCTCAGCGGTGTCCGTGGCCTTCTTCGTGGTGTCCTCGACCGTCTTCTCGGTCTTCTCCGTGGCGCCCTTGACCGTGTCGGTGACCTTGTCGGTCGTGTCCTTGACGGTGTCGGAGGCGCTCGTGGAGGAGCCCGCGGAGTCCGAGGAGTCCTTGGTCGCCGACGCCGACGGCGAGGGCGAGGCGGACGGCGAGGCGGTGCTGCTCGACGAGGAGTCGTCGCCGCCCGTGAAGATGCCGGTGATCGCGTCGCCGATGTCCTTCAGCACGTTGTCGTCGCTCGCGGACGCCGACGGGGTCGCCGTGGAGTCGCTCGACGTCGACGTGGACTTGCCCGCCGTGGCGGAGGGGGTCGGCGTGGGCTCGGCCTTGTCGTCGGAACCTGAATCCGACGAAGAGGTGTCCGTGTCCGACGCGTCCGACGACTTCGACGCGGACGGGCTCGGCTCGTCCTTGGAGTCGTCGGTGGACTTGTCCGTCGACTTGTCCGTGGAGCTGCTCGTCGAGGCGGAGGGCGACGGCGTGGCCGAGGCGCTCGCGCTCGCGTCGGAGCCGGTCACGGCCGCCACGCAGTCCTTGTACTCGTCGGCCGTGAGGCTCTTCGAGGAGGAGTGGTCGTCGGCGGATGCGAGCGTCGGCGTCAGCCCCATTCCCATGAGGACCGCGGTCGGCATCGCGGCGAGGGCTATCGCCTTGCCGGCAGGCATGTGGAACCTGGTGAACAGCGGCTTCCTGGGGGCCGCGTGGCGCGGCCCGGATCTCACACGGGACTCGTCCACATCCGTCCCGTGGATCACCTCGTCAGCCGGCACTGTGCCTCCCGTTCGCCCCGTTCGCCGGGATCGTTCCTGACAGATCGTGCGGCGCGCTCAGGTGGTGCAGCCCGTTTTGACCGTCCAGTCCGCGGGCCTCGCCGGGACGGCCGGACTCGATGGGCCCGTGTCCGTGGTCGTGCCCGAACTCGTCGGACTTGGTCAGCCCGTCCGGGCCGCCCGGGGTGTCGGCGGGCGGGCCGCCCGGGGTGTCGTCCGCGTCGCGCGTCGCGGTCGCGGCCGGCTCGGCCTCGGGCTCGCCCGGCATCCAGGAGACGGCCATGGCGCCGCCGATCAGGGCGAACAGGAAGCCGATGAGGAAGCCGCCGAGGTTGGCCACCGGGATGGACACCAGGGCCAGCAGGATCGCGGCGACACCGGCGAAGGTCCGTACGTGCTTCTGGAACCAGAGGCTCAACCCGAGCACGACGAGCAGGACCCCGATGATCAGGGACCCGGCGCCCGCGGTGGTCGCCATCGCCAGCGTCAGGTGACCGATCTGGAGGTGCGCGTAGGGGAAGTAGGCGATGGGGAATCCGCCCAGCATGACGAACAGACCGGCCCAGAACGGCCGCTGCCCCCTCCAGACGCGGAAAACCCGTCGGAAGACTGTGAGGTAGTGCTCATCCTGACGGGACGACTCGGCGCTCATGGAAAACAGCTCCCTGGAACGGCGTTGCTGTGGAGAGTGGTTCTGCGGGCGGTGGTGCACGGGTGGGGGGCGCCGTCGGCTCCCCCCACCCGGTCACGGAGTGCCTAGTAGCACTCCTTGACGCCCTTGGACAGCGACATCTTGAGACCGCTGAGCTTGAAGGTTCCGGCGGTGGTGGCCCACGCCGTCTGCTTCACGTCCGTCAGCGTGGCCGAGTCGGCCTGCTGCGCGAACCCGTAGGGGTTCGCCTGGTCGCCCTTGGCGATACCCGGACCCTTGCTGGCGTCCTTCGCGGCAACACCGATGTCGATGCCGTGGAACACCGCGTCGGCTTCGAGGTCCTCGACGTCGACGTAGAGGTTCTCGGCCTGGACCGGCGTACCGCCGCCGCCGGCCTTCAGCGTCAGGCTGACGGAACCGAGCAACGGGATGTTCGGGGTGACCACCGACTGACACATGTTGGTCAGCGACGCGGTCTTGAAGCCCGAGACAGCGACGGGGTGAGCCGTCTTGCTGCCGTCGAGGTTGTAACCCGAGTCAATCGCCCCGTACTGGACGAAGCCCGTACCGTCGAGCTTGTCCGCCGTCACCTTGAACGACTGACCGGAAACGCTGAACGACGCGGCGAGAGCACCCTGCGCGAGGGCGACACCTATCGCTGCCGTGGCGGCCACACTGGGCACCATTACGACGGCGAACCGCTTCCATCTGGTCCCGCCACGCACCTGGGACATCATATTTCCTCCTTCTCGGACGTACATCTCCTGGCCCTGGCTGCCCCATGTGGGCGGCTCGACCGGGCAGGGATGGGAGAAGTGCTACGTCCTCGGGAAGGAGAGCGCCTGTACTCGGAGGCGCTAGCTTGCGCACCGATCACCGGCGATCACCCCCGAGCGACAACCACTGGTCGCGCCTGACACACATCACGCACAACCTGCCGGACAGGCTCCGCCGGTTGGCGAAGACCCCCCTGTCCAAGGGGCGGCACCACTGCTGCCGTCCCTGCTCGGTGGGGACCCAGAAACCCCCTGACCCGATTGGCTGTCGGGACTGGGGGGAATGGACCGAGCGTCGCCGATCGTGGTGCATTCTCGCCGCCCGCACAAGGGGGTTCGTTACTGGCTAGTAACGGGCGGATAACCGAACAACGACCCGCCGGTATCGGTCGACGACGCAGGGTGGCGTCGGGGGTGGTCACAGACCGGTTGACACTTGGACAGAATCCGACAGATCAACGCCTCAGACTTACTCCAAGTAACAGCGGCCGCGTTTACCAAGATTTGGTAAAGCGCGGCCACTTGTCGCCCTGTCGGCAAATCTTTCACTCGGGCATCACAAGCCCCGGCGTTTAGGAACAGGTCAACGGACCTGTCAGAACAGGGCTCTGGCCAGTGCGCGACGGGCCGCGATCACCCGCGGATCATCGGCTCCGACGACCTCGAAGAGCTCCAGCAGCCGTACTCGTACGGCATCGCGGTCGTCACCCGCTGTGCGCGCCACCGTGTCGATGAGCCGACCGAAAGCGTCCTCGACATGGCCGCCCACGAGGTCGAGGTCGGCGGCGGCGATCTGCGCCTGCGCATCGGCCGGCTTCTCGGCGGCGTCCCTGCGCACCTGCTGCGGATCGGCGTTCTGCACGCGCTGCAGCAACTCCGCCTGGGCGAGGCCGAGCTTGGCCTCCATGTTGCCCGGGTCGTCGCCCAGCACGTTCTTGTACGCCTGCACCGCTCCGCCGAAGTCACCCGCGTCCAGAGCCTGCACGGCGGCTTCGAGCAGCGCGTCGTACGGGCCGACCGGGATCTCGGGCGCCGCGGGGGCGGCGGCGGGCTCGGCGTCCGGGTCGACCGCGAGACCGGTGAGGCCGAAGCGCTGCTCGGCGACCTGGACGAGCTGGTCGAGGGTCCCGCGGATCTGCTGCTCGCCCGCGGCGCCCTGGAAGAGCGGCAGCGCCTGCCCGGCGACCACCGCGAACACCGCCGGGATCCCCTGGATCCCGAACTGCTGCATCAGCATCTGGTTGGCGTCGACGTCGACCTTGGCGAGGACGAAGCGTCCGCTGTACTCGTGGGCCAGCCGCTCCAGGATCGGGCTGAGCTGCTTGCACGGCTCGCACCACTCGGCCCAGAAGTCGATGACGACCGGCACCTCGGTGGACCGCTGCAGGACGTCCCGCTCGAATCCCGCCTCGTCGACGTCGATGACGAGACTCGACGGAGATACGGCTCCGCCTCCGCCGCCCTGCCTGGCCGCTTCGGCGCGCGCCTGCTCCGCCTTCGCCTTGGCCTCCTGGGCCGCCTTCACCGCGGCGAGGTCGACGACTCCGCTCATGGACATGTTCCGTGGCTGCATGCGTCTATCCTCCCCCGTTATCCGCGCACGTGTGAAAAGGCCTGTGAAAGTCGGTCGTGCTGTGTGGTGTTGGGCGCCGGGTCCCCACCTGGCGCCAGTGGTCGTCGCTCGCGCAGGGACACCGTCCAGGCGCTTTCGCTACGAGTCGTAGCGTAACTGTCCCGGCGAGTCCCCGTGAACCCTCTCCCGGTGATCTCCCTCACGGCTTCACAGAACGGCCGGATACAGAACGACCGGATATGGTCGCCGACATGGACAGCCGCACCCCCGCCGCTCGCACGGGTCGCCCGCGCAGCGTCGCCGCGGACGCCGCGATCCTGGCCGCGACGCGCACCGCTCTGGTCGAACTGGGCTGTTCCAAACTCACGATGGGGGACGTGGCGACGCGCGCCGGGGTCGCCAAGACGACCCTCTACCGCCGCTGGCCCGGCAAGAACGAACTGGTCGTCGACGCGGTGGCGGCCCTCTTCGACGAACTGGAGCTCCCCGACCGCGGCAGCCTCGCCGCCGACATCGAGGGCGTGGTCCTCCAGTTCGCGACGATCCTCACGCTCCCCGAGGCGAAGAACGGCCTGATGGCCGTCGTGGCGGAGTCGACCCACGACGACGCCCTGCGCGAACGCATCCGCGCCTCGATCGTCGACCGGCAAAAGCGCCTGGTCCTGGAGGGCCGGGCCCGCGCGACGGCCCGCGGCGAACTCCCCCCGGAGTCCGACCCCGCCTCGGCGGCCCGCACCGTCGACCTGATCTTCGACATCGTCGCCGGCGCGGTCGTCCACCGCACCCTGGTGAGCGCGGAACCGGCGGACGAGGAGTGGGCGCGCAGCTTCACGCGGGTGTTGCTGCTGGGCCTGGCAGGCGCGGCGGGTGAGGGTTCCGGCCCGTCCGGCGTTTGAGGACGAGGCCGTCAGGCCGAAAGCGGGGGGAAAGGGGGCGCAGCCCCCAGGACAACGGGAAGGGCAGGGGCGGAGGGGGCGAGAACCCTGGAGCCCGCCCCCGCCGCACCCACGCCTCAGAACCCGGCCGGCTCCGTGTAGACCCCCCACTCGTCCCGCAGCACCCCGCAGATCTCCCCGAGCGTGGCCTCCGCCCGCACCGCGTCCAGCATGGGCGCAATCATGTTGGAGCCGTCCCGCGCGGCAGCGAGCATCGCATCGAGCGCCCCGCGCACCCGCGCTTCGTCGCGCCCCGTCCTCCGGGCACCCAGCTCCCGCACCTGCTCCCGCTCCACCTCGTGACTGACCCGCAGGATCTCCAGATCCCCCGTCACGGACCCGTGGTGCACATTGACGCCCACGACCCGCTTGTCGCCCTTCTCCAGGGAGCGCTGGTACTGGAAGGCCGACTCGGCGATCTCGCCGGTGAACCACCCGTCCTCGATCCCCCGCAGAATGCCGGACGTGACCGGCCCGATCGGGTGCTGCCCGTCGGGGTGCGCCCGCAGCCCCCGCTCCTTGATCTGCTCGAAGATCTTCTCGGCGTCGGCCTCGATACGGTCGGTGAGCTGCTCGATGTACCAGGAACCGCCCAGCGGGTCGGCGACGTTGGCGACCCCGGTCTCCTCCATGAGCACCTGCTGGGTGCGCAGCGCGATCTCCGCCGCCTGCTCGCTCGGCAGCGCGAGGGTCTCGTCGAGCGCGTTGGTGTGCAGCGAGTTCGTCCCGCCGAGGACCGCGGCGAGCGCCTCCACCGCCGTACGGACGACGTTGTTGTACGGCTGCTGCGCGGTCAGCGAGACACCGGCGGTCTGGGTGTGGAACCGCAGCCACTGGGCCTTGTCGGTCCGCGCCCCGTACACGTCCCGCATCCAGCGGGCCCAGATGCGGCGCGCCGCGCGGAACTTGGCGATCTCCTCGAAGAAGTCGAGGTGCGCGTCGAAGAAGAAGGAGAGGCCCGGCGCGAAGACGTCGACGTCCAGTCCGCGCGAGAGGCCCAGCTCGACGTACCCGAAGCCGTCGGCGAGGGTGTACGCCAGCTCCTGCGCGGCCGTCGAGCCGGCCTCACGGATGTGGTAGCCGGAGACGGACAGCGGCTTGTAGGCGGGGATCTCGGCGGCGCAGTGCTCCATCAGGTCGCCGATGAGGCGCAGGTGCGGCTCGGGCTGGAAGAGCCACTCCTTCTGCGCGATGTACTCCTTGAAGATGTCGGTCTGGAGCGTGCCGTTGAGCACGGCCGGGTCGACGCCCTGCCGCTCGGCGGCGACGAGGTACATGCAGAACACGGGAACGGCCGGCCCGCTGATGGTCATGGAGGTCGTCACATCGCCCAGCGGGATGTCCTTGAACAGCACCTCCATGTCGGCGGCCGAGTCGATGGCGACCCCGCAGTGCCCTACCTCCCCGAGCGCGCGCGGGTCGTCGGAGTCGCGCCCCATGAGCGTGGGCATGTCGAAGGCCACGGAGAGCCCGCCCCCGCCGTTGGCGAGGATCATCTTGTAGCGCTCGTTGGTCTGCTCGGCGTTCCCGAACCCGGCGAACTGCCGGATGGTCCACGTACGCCCGCGGTATCCGGTCGCGTGGAGCCCACGGGTGAAGGGGTACTCACCGGGCCATCCGATCCGCTCGAACCCCTCGTAGGTGTCTCCGGGCCGCGGCCCGTACACCGGCTCCACGGGGTCACCGGAGAGTGTGGTGAAGTCGGCGTCGCGCTTGCGCGAAGCGTCGTAGCGGGCCTGCCAGCGTCGGCGGCCTTCCTCGATGGCGTCAGCGTCCATGCTCTCAAATTTACTAGGACGTCCTAGTAAATGTCGATGCCCCACGGCCGCGAGCCACCCTCACGGCCGTGAAAACGAGTACGGATCGAGTGCCGCGCGAGAGCGCGGACAGGTCCCGAGCCGGGTAAAGGGGACCGGGCCTAGGCCTTGGCGACCGCGGGCGCGTCGTCCGCGACCTGGGCGTCGAGTTCGTGGGTGACCTTGCGCTCCACGAAGAAGGCGGCCGTCGGGATCGTGCCCGCCAGCAGCACCCACAGCTGCTTGCCGACCGGCCACTTCGCCTTGGAGCCCAGGTCGAAGGCGAAGACGAGGTAGACGACGTACAGCCAGCCGTGCGCGATGCCGACGACCTTGACGAAGCTGTCCGCCCCGTCCATCTCGAAGCCGTACTTGGCGAGGCAGCCGAGGGTCAGCAGGACCAGCAGCACACCGGTGACGTAGGCCATCACGCGGTAGCGGGTCAGCACGCTCTTTTTCATGCTGTCGAGCGTAACCGCCCGTTCCGGGGGATCTTGCCCGGGGTTACTGCTCCTCGAAGTCGTGCGCCGCGATCCGCAGCGGCCGCAGCATCGCGAAGATCTCCGCGCACTCCTCGGCATCGTAGGCACCGAGGCCGAAGTCCATGGTCATCAGGTCGCGGGTGGCCGCGTCGCAGACCTCACGGCCCTTCTCGGTGATGGAGGCGAGGGTGCCGCGGCCGTCGTTGGGGTTGGGGCGCTTGTCGACGAGGCCGGACCTCACCAGACGGTCCACGGTGTTGGTGACCGACGTGGGGTGCACCATCAGCCGCTCGCCGATCTTGGACATCGTCAGCTCGCCCTCCTTGGAGAAGGTGAGCAGCACCAGCGCCTCGTAGCGGGCGAACGTCAGCCCGTAGGGCTTGACCACCGCGTCGACCTCGGCCAGCAGGATCTGGTGGGCCCGCATGATCGAGGTGATCGCGGCCATGGACGGCACGGACCCCCAGCGTCGCTTCCAGAGTTCGTCGGCACGCGCGATGGGATCGAAGGCAAGGCTGAGGGGCTTCGGCACGGCAAAGACCTTACCGGCCGGTCACATCGTGGTCAGCCCCGTCTCACTTTTCGGCCGCGGACCCCTCGGTACGCCGCGCCTCCACCGCCAGGAGCAGGCAGCACACCGTGCCCAGCACCCCCGCCCCGGTGACCGTCGCGGCCACCCCGACGAACTCCGCGACCACGCCCGCCAGGGCCATGCCGACGCCCTGGACGGTCATCAGTCCCGCCGTGTTCAGCGTCATCGCCCGGCCCCGCAGCTCCTGGGGCACGGCTCGCACGAACCACTGGTCGAGGCCGAGGGAGTACGCGGATCCGGCGCCGGACAGCGTCAGCAGGAGCAGCGACCAGAGGAGGCCGGGGTGCAGGACGTAGCCGATGTAGGGCAGCAGCGTGCAGCACACCAGCGGCAGCGCGAGCCGGGCGCGCGCCTCCGGCCGCAGCCGCGAACCCGCGTACAGCTCGCCCGCGATGGTGCCGACGGGCAGCGCGCACATCAGCAGGCCGAGGCCGGCCGACCCGACGCCCAGTCCGTCCGCGTACGGCGCCGCCAGCGCCTCCGGTGCGACGGAGAACATCGGCGGCACCCAGAACAGCAGGAGCAGCACGCGCACGCGCCGGTCGGCGAGCACCTGCCGGGCCCCGCTCAGCGAGTCCTTCACCAGCGGCGCCCGCGCCCCCGAGCGCGCGGGCCGCCGCCGGGTACCGAACCGCAGCAGCGCGGCCGAGGTCAGGAACGTGGCGACGGTGATGAGCAGCGCCCCGCGCGGCGACACGACGCTCAGCAGCAGGCCGCCGAGTCCGAACCCGACGAGCAGCGCGCTCTGCGACACGATGCGCAGCAGCGAGCGGCCCAGCACGAACAGGTCGCCGTCCCCGAGGACATCGGTGAGCGTCGCCATCCGCGCCCCCTGGAAGAGGGGTGCGACCACGGCAAGGGCGCAGCGCATGGCGAGCAGTACGGCGATGCCCGCGCCCGGCAGCACCATCACGGCCACGAACCCCGCGCACACCAGGTCGCACACCACCAGCACCCGGCGGGCCGGGAACCGGTCGGCGATGCCCGAGAGCAGGGTCCCGCCGATCAGGTAGGGCAGGAATCCGACGGCGAACGTCAGCGCACTCATCAGCGGCGAGCCGGTGAGGCGGTACACGAGCACCGACAGCGCGATCTCACTGATCATCAGCCCGAGCAGCGAGAACGCGTGCGCGGCGAAGACGGCCCGGAACTCGCGGACGGCGAAGACACGGCCGTAGCCGGCTTCCTCGGCCGGGATGCCCGGAGCGTCCGGGGTGCCCGAGGTACCCGGTTCCTTCTTTGTTTCCTGCATACGCAGCAGCGTGCACGCGCGGGTACCGGTCGCCGTAGAGTTTCGGCGTCAGCCGAATCTTGTGCCCGCCGAGGAGGTCCCTTGCCCACGCATCTGCACTTCGGCGAGGAGGACCTCCTCAAGTGCCGCTTCGCGGTGTCGCCCCTGTGGGAGACCCAGGAGGCGGTGCGCACGCTCAACCGCCCGGCGCGGCACGGGTACCACGCGCACTGGCTGCGCCGTATCCGCGCGGCGGCCGCCGGACTCGACCTCGCGCCCCTGTGGCTGCTGATGCCGCAGCGGGGCCACACCCCCGACTGGCTCGGCCCGCCCCCGATCGGCCCCGCGGCGACGTTCGAGGAGGAGATCCAGGCCGTCCGCTCCGCCGACCCGGAGGCCGCCCGCGAGGACACCGCGCTCTCCCTCGCGGACACCCCGGGAGCGCTCGAGTCACCTGAGGGCCGGGCCCTTCTCGCGGACCCGCCACGCATGATCAGGGAGCTGGCCGACCTGATGGAGGAGGCCTGGCACACCCTGATCGAACCGGACTGGCCGCGGCTGCGCGCCCTGCTGGAGGCGGACATCGCCTTCCACTCGCGGCGGCTGGCCGAGGTCGGTCTAGGCGGGCTGCTGCCGGAGATCGACCGGCGGTTCGGCTGGAACGCCCGGACGCTGACGGTCGAGCGCAACGGCGAGCACGAGCGGCACCTCGGCGGGCAGGGGCTGGTCCTGATGCCGAGCGTCTTCTCCTGGCCGGACGTGATCAGCGGCTTCGAGCCCCCGTGGCAGCCCACGGTCGCCTACCCGGCGCGCGGCATCGGCGGCCTGTGGGCCGAGCCGGGCGACCGCACCCCCGACGCACTCGTACGGCTGCTGGGCCGCGGCCGGGCCGCCGTGCTGACGGCGCTCGACGAACCCGCCGGCACCACAGCCCTGGCGCACCGGCTGCGGCTGGCACCCTCGTCGGTGTCGGCGCACCTTGCGGCCCTGCGCGACGCGGGCCTGCTCACCTCACGGCGGTACGGCCACCAGGTGCTGTACGAGCGGACCCCGCTCGGCATCGCGCTGGCCTCGGGCGGCGGCTGACGGCCCCTCACCCGTCACCCCGAGCTTGCGTCACAGGCCCTCAGCCGTCCGGTGTCGTACCGACGCCCGTTAAGTGCGCTATGTCACGATTGACGGCGAACCGTCACAACCGTCACCTTCGCCCAAGGGGGCAGGATGTCCCGGCTGATCCGTACCTTCGCGACGCTCGCGGCGCTCGGGCTCGCGGCGGGCTGCTCGTCCGCGCCCGGCGTCGACGAGGCCTCCGTCGTCCGGGACAGCGCACGAAGGACGACGCCCGCCGGGCCGTCGCCCTTCTGGGTCGACCCGTCGAGTTCCGCCGCCCAGCAGATCCAGATGTGGCAGCGGCAGGGCCGTACTAAGGACGCCCGGTTCCTCAAGCGGATCGCGGACCAGCCGGCCGCGCTGTGGCCCGCCGGCGACGACCCCGCCCCGACCATCACGGCGGCGACCGCGGCGGCGGCCCAGCAGGGGCGGACGGCGCTGTTCGTCGCCTACAACATCCCGCACCGGGACTGCGGCCAGCACTCGGCGGGCGGGGCGTACGACGCCGCGAACTACCTTGACTGGATCGGAAAGTTCGCGAGCGCGCTAGGTGACAGCAAGGCCCTCGTCGTCCTCGAACCCGACGCCGTCGCGCACATGGTGGACGGCTGCACCCCGGGCGAATACCACGAGGAGCGCGAGCAGTTGCTCGCCGACGCGATCGTCCGGCTGAAGCGGCAGCCGCACACCAAGGTGTACCTGGACGCGGGCAACCCCGCCTGGATCCAGGACCCCTGGAAGCTCGTCGACCCCCTCAAGCGCGCGGGCGTCGAGCAGGCCGACGGCTTCTCGCTGAACGTCTCCAACTTCCAGACGGACACGGCCACGAAGAAGTACGGCGTCCACCTCTCCCAGGACCTCGGGGGCAAGCACTTCGTCGTGGACACCAGCCGCAACGGCAACGGCCCCCTGCGCGGCGACCGCAGCCAGGCCTGGTGCAACCCGCCGGGCCGGGCCCTCGGCACCCGCCCGACGACGGCCACCGGCGAACCCTCCCTCGACGCCTACCTGTGGATCAAGCGGCCCGGCGAGTCGGACGGACAGTGCCGGGGCGGACCGGCGGCGGGCCAGTGGTGGCCGGACTACGCCCTGGGGCTGGCGCGCAACTCCAAGGCGTGACCGACGAGTTCAGCGAGGCGTCTGCCTCGGATCGATCGGCCCCGGATCGATCGGCCCCGGATCGATCGGTCCCGGACTCACTTGACCTGGATCCACTTCGCCTCGGACGGCGTGCCCTGCCCGTCGGTCACGAAGAGCATGTACCAGCCCGGCGGCACCAGTGCCCCGTCCGTCGGTACGTCGACGGTGACCGAGTTCCCGGCCTTGGTGAGACCGAGTTCGATGGAGCGCTGCTCGACGTCCGTCGTGTGCGTGACCGCGCTGGGCCGCATCAGGCGGGCCTTGACGACCCGTTCCGGATGCTCGGTGGCGAAGGTCGCGCGGTGGTGGGCGTCGAGTTCCTGCGGACCGCTGCCCAGGACCGGGCGGTTCTTGCCGTTCTTGTGGAGGGCCGGCGGGGTGAAGATCTCCATCCGCTGCTCGAAGTGGCCCAGCTTGGTGTTCTGCTGGTCGTCGAAGAGCGGGTCGGAGCCGAAGGTGGCGACGCGTCCGTCGGGCAGCAGCAGCGCCTCGGAGTGGTAGTTGCGGCCCACCCGGGGTGAGGCTGCGGAGTGGAACGCGTTGGATCTGGGGTCGTAGAACTGCGCCTTGAGGATGTTGCTGGCGCTGCGGCCGCGGTAGTCGGCGGAGCCGTTGGTGGTGAAGACGGAGTCGTCCGGCATGATCACGCTGTTCAGGTAGCGCGTGCCCTGGGGGAGGTTGGGGCCGTCCTCGAAGGTGGGGTTGTCCTTCTTCAGGTCGACCACGGCCGTGCGCGGGGTCGCCTTCTTGGACTCGCCGACACCACCGCCGCCGAGGATCATCACCTTCTGGTCCTGGGCCGGGGGGAGCAGGAGGGAGGCCGAGGTCTCCGTCTCGTCCGCGTCGCGCAGTCCGGGGACCTTCTCGAACTTGTTCGTCTTCAGGTCCCACAGACCCGCCTCACGGCCCTGGTCGGCGGGCCCGTAACCGGCGTTGGAGGCCGGGTAGAAGAGCTTGCCGCCGCGGGTGAGGAAGAGGGCGGGGTAGGTGGGGAAGTAGCGCTTGGGGCCGGGCGTCCACTTCTTGGTGCTCGGGTCGTAGATCTCGTTGTCGCCGGGGTCGATCATGCCGACGTCGTCGAGGCCGGAGACCGCGAGGACGCGGCCGTCGTCGAGGCCGACCAGGGTCGGGTACCAGCGGGCCTTCTCCATGGGGTCGACGGGGATGTACTTCTCGGCGACGGGGTCGAACTCGTAGGCCGCCCTGATCCCTTGGAAGTCCTGCTTGTCCAGGGTGATCTTCTCGGAGAGGCCGTAGGTGTTGTCGGCGTCCTTGCCCTTCAGGCCGACGATCTCGTACTGCGCCTGCTTGTCGGTGACCGACAGCGGGCCGTCCTCGGTGGCCTCGACGAAGACGCGGGCCTCGCTCGCGGTGACCTTGGTCTTCCAGGGCTGCATGACGCCCCGGCTGTTGTACGTGATCGACTGGGTGCGCTTGGCCTTGGGGATCTTCACATCGAAGCGGCTGACGTACTCGACGCCGGCCGGCGAGCGGAAGCGGGTGCCCTTCTTCAGCACCATGGCCTTGTCGGGGTTCTCGTTCTTCACGCGCATGCCGCCGCCGGCGCGTTTGACCTCGCCGTCGAGGAGTTCGTAGCGGGCGGTGCCGCCGGCCACCAGCATTCGTCCGCTGGGGAGTTGGGCGTGCCCGGAGCAGAAGAAGTCGTCGGGGGTGGGGATCTTCTTGAAGGTGTCGGCCCTCGGGTCCCACAGGACGGTGTCGAACGACCCCTTGTCGAACTTCTTCTGCTCGTTGCCGGAGCCCGCGACAATCAGCACCTTGCCGGTGTGCAGCAGGGCAGCGTGGATGGCGTTGGTGCGGTACTTCCTGGGGATGTCGACGCTGCTCCAGGAGCCGTACTTCGCCATGTAGCCGGGTTGGGCGATCTTGTACTCGTGGTACTGCTCGCCGGCGAAGCCCACCACGGCCGGGGCGTTGAGGCCGGCGAGTATCGCGATGCCGCCGATGCCGAGCACGGTCTTCTTGGTCTTCTTCGAGGGCTGGTAGGCCATCGCCTAGTTGCCTCCTGTCGGGGAGCTGGTGACCGTGGTCGTGGTGCCGCCGGTCGCGAGCGCCGGTTCCGCGGGCTCGGTGACGCGTACCGGGGTGCGCAGCGTCGCCTGGGCCCTGCGGTCCCTGACCACCGTCACGATCCACACGGCGACCGGTGCCAGGGAGATCGCCATCGCCAGGACCGTCCAGGTGCGCATGGCCGCGTGCGTGTGGCCGAGGTGGAAGGACGCGCCGAGGGAGACCGCGAGCAGAGCCGCCCAGAACAGGTGGATGCGGAAGGTCATCAGACGGTCGGGGCTGGCGTCGCCGCCCTTGGGGGTGACCACGAACCGGCTGGGCCTGCGGGTCAGGGCGGCGCCCAGCGACTTCAGGTAGATGGGCGCCGAGAGCGCGGACATCGCCATGCCGGCGAGCCCGCCGGAGCCCTCGGGTTCGTGCGGGGAGACGTTGTGCCGCCGGTTCCACAGGTACAGCCCGATCTGGAGGGCCGCGGCGTCGCTGTAGAGCATCAGCCAGACGGAGGCGGCGACCTGCGTGCCGGACGCGCCGAACCAGAGGAAGAGGAAGCAACTGAGGATGCCCAGCAGCCAGTTGACCGCGGTCATCGGGTAGTAGACCAGCATCAACGTGTACGAGAAGAGACGCCCGGGCGGCATGGTGAACGGCGCCTTCCAGTACTGCTTGAAGAGCGTCTCGTACGTGCCGCGCGACCAGCGCATCTGCTGGGTGAAGAAGTCCGTCCAGGAGGCCGGGCCCTCTCCGACGGCGAGGACGTCGGGGGTGTAGACGGAACGCCAGTGCTTCCTGGTCCTCGGGTTGCGGTGGCGGTGCAGTTCGAAGCCGGTGGCCATGTCCTCGGTGATCGAGTCGTACAGCCCGCCGATCTGCTTGAGGGCGGAGATCCGTACGACGTTGTTGGTGCCGACGAACATGGGGGCGCGGTAGCGGTTGCCGGCACGCTGGATCAGCGCGTGGAAGAGGAACTGCTGGGACTCGGCCGCCTTGGTGACGGGGCTCTCGTAGTTGCCGTAGACCTGCGGGCCGACGACGAACGCGATGTCGGGGTCGCGGAAGTAGCCCATCATCCGCTCCAGGAAGTTCGGGAGCGGGACGTGGTCGGTGTCGACGGAGGCGAAGAACTCGTAGCGGTCGCCGTGCATCGCCAGCCACGCGTTGTAGTTCCCGTGCTTCGTACGGGTCTTGTGGACGCCCTTGGGGCGGTTCCACTCCGGGACGCCGAGCCGGGTGAAGTGGTGTACGCCGAGTTCCGCGCAGAGCGCCTTCGCCTGGGCGTCGTCGCCCTCGTCGAGGAGCCAGACGTCCAGCGGGCCGGTGTGGGTGACCTCGACCGCGCCCTCCAGGGTGGCGCGGACCATGGAGAGGGGTTCCTTGCCGGGGACGTACGTGGTGAGGAAGGCGACGCGGGTGCCGGGCTGCGGGGTCACCGGGACGGGGTCGCGGGCGACCATGGTGGCGTGGGCGATGCTCATGACGTTGACGACCATGAACAGCTCGATGAGGCCGATGGCTATGAGCATCGTGATGTCGAGCACGACCAGCCAGCGTTCGCCGCCCTCGCGCTCCACCCAGTGGGTCGGCCACACCAGGTAGACGAGGAGTACGCCGGTGAGGATCGGGGCGAGCGTCATCAGCAGGACCGCGCGTATTCGGTGCGGCTCTCGCGAGAGGAGCTGGGTGTACTGCACCCGGTAGGCCGCGCCGGACGGCTGCGTCAGCGGTCCGGCGAGTCGGCTGTAGGTGTCGTAGTCGTAGCCCTCCGGCCGCACAGCGCCTCCAGTGGTCGAACCGACCGAACATGGTCTATACCCACACACAAATGGAGTTTTATGGGCATGTCGAACTGGGCGCGTCCGAAGGAGTTGCGGAACGACGAAACCCCGGCCTGCGCGGGCCGGGGTTTGCGTGTGGGGCCCAGGTGTTGGGGCCGGGATGTCGGGGGCGGGGTGCAGGGGGCGGGCTCGGCCGCGGGCCTACTCGGAGAGGTGCCGCTCCACCGTCGCCACCTTGGAGGTGAGACCGTCCGTCACGCCGGGGCGGATGTCCGCCTTGAGGACCACCGAGACACGCGGCGCCCGCTCCTCGACGACGGCGACGGCACGCTTGACCACCGCCATCACCTCGTCCCACTCCCCCTCGATCGAGGTGAACATCGCGTCCGTGCGGTTCGGCAGACCCGATTCACGCACGACCCGGACGGCGTCGGCGACGTACTCCCCCACGTCCT
This sequence comes from Streptomyces sp. SAS_270, assembly GCF_052543295.1. NCBI lineage: Bacteria > Bacillati > Actinomycetota > Actinomycetes > Kitasatosporales > Streptomycetaceae > Streptomyces > Streptomyces sp. SAS_270. The sequence continues at coordinate 163,859 of NZ_JBMNDS010000005.1, read as the reverse complement.
CGCCGACCCCCAGCGGTGTCACGGAGAAGGCGACGATCACGACGCCACCACGCCCTCGCGGCGGGCGCGGGAGGCGATGACGGCGTCCTCGGCCTCGCGCTTGAGCTTGCGCTCGGCGAAGAAGCCGCCGGTGGGCAGGACGGAGAGGACGAAGTAGAGGGCCGCCGTCCTCGGGGCCCACTTGGTGCGGTTCCAGGCGTCCGCCCAGAAGATCACGTACAGGATGAAGAGGACGCCGTGGACCGCGCCCATCACGGGCACCGCGTTGAAGTCCGTGGTCCGCTTCAGCACCGAGCACAGGAGCAGGAGCAGGAACGAGACGGCCTCGGGGGCGGAGACCAGGCGCAGGCGGCGGAGGGCGGTGGCGGTCTTTATGTCCACGGAACGGGTCACCTTCGGTGGGAGATTCGCTTTCGGCGGGGGCGGTGCTTCGGCGGCGCTTTGTGAACGCAAGCACAAGCGGATCCCATTGTGGCATCCGACGCCCCTAGGGGTGCGCTCAGGGTCGGGATCCACCCCCGGACCTCTGTCGGCTCCACCCGACCTGCGGCTACCTTCGCAACGTGGCGATGTTCCGACTCCAAGGCAGCAAGGTCCTGGCCGTCGACATGACCGGGGACGCCGTGAAGGCGAAGAACGGCTCGATGGTCGCGTACGACGGGCAGATGGCCTTCAAGAAGCTCAGCGGCGGCGGCGAGGGGATCCGGGGAATGGTGACCCGGCGGCTCACCGGCGAACAGATGATCATGATGGAGGTGAAGGGACAGGGGACCTGCTGGTTCGCTGACAGGGCGTCCGAGATCAACCTCGTGAGCCTCCAGGGGGACAAGCTGTACGTCGAGTCCAGCAACCTCCTCGCGGCGGACGCCGGACTGCGCACGGGCACGTCCTTCACCGGACTGCGCGGCGCCTCCCAGGGCAACGGGCTGTTCACGACCACGGTCGAGGGCCACGGCCAGGCGGCGATCATGTCCGACGGCCCGGCGGTGGTGCTGCGCGTCAGTGCGCAGTACCCGCTGACCGTCGACCCGGGCGCGTACATCGCGCACCAGGGCAATGTGCGCCAGTCCCTCCAGTCCGGTGTGACGTTCCGCACGTTCATGGGAGAGGGCGGCGGCGAGGCCTTCCAGATGCGGTTCGAGGGGGACGGGCTGGTGTACGTGCAGCCGAGTGAGCGGAACACGATCGCGGGGGATGTGTGACATGCCCTTCCGTGAGATCAACTCCAAGATGATCGAGGCGACCGTCGCCCCCGGTCAGCGCCTGTTCAGTCAGCGCGGCGCGATGCTCGCCTACAAGGGCGAGGTGTCCTTCACGCCCAACGTCCAGGGCGGCCAGGGCGGGGTCATGTCGATGATCGGCCGCCGGCTGGCGAACGAGTCGACGCCCCTGATGACGGTGGAGGGCAGCGGCACGGTGTTCTTCGGGCACGGCGGCCACCACATCGAGGTGATCAACCTGAGCGGCGACACCCTGTACGTCGAGGCGGACCGGCTGCTCGCCTTCGACGGCACGCTGGAGCAGGGCACGATGTTCCTGGGCTCGCAGGGCGGCGTCATGGGCATGGTCCGCGGCCAGGTCAGCGGCCAGGGACTGTTCACGACCACCCTCAAGGGCCACGGCGCGGTCGCCGTCATGGCGCACGGGGGCGTCTTCGAGATCCCGATCACCCCGCAGCGCCCGGTGCACGTCGACCCGCAGGCGTACGTCGCGCATCACGGCGACGTGCGCAACAAGCTGTCGACGGCGCTCGGTTGGCGCGACATGGTGGGCCGCGGCTCCGGCGAGGCGTTCCAGCTGGAGCTGAGCGGCAGCGGTGCGGTGTACGTCCAGGCCTCGGAGGAGAAGCTGTGAGCGCGTACGGGACCCCGGGCGGCCCGGTGATCCATGACCCGATGACGCTGCCGGTCGACGACAATGTCAACAAGTACACCTTCTGCGTGGAGCTCAAGGGGAGCCAGTGGTTCCTGCAGAAGGGCAAGATGATCGCGTACTACGGCTCGATGGATTTCAACGGCATCGGGTACGGCCGGCTCGACGGTTTGGTGCGCACGTCGTTCCATTCGCCTCTGCACGCGAGCGACTGGGTCGTCGCGGAGGGCTCGGGCAAGATGCTCCTCGCCGACCGGGCCTTCGATGTGAATTCGTACGACCTCGAAGACGGCAACCTGACCATTCGCTCGGGCAACTTGCTCGCTTTTCAGCCAACTCTCGCACTCAAGCAGTCGATCGTGCCGGGCTTTCTGACACTGATCGGAACCGGCAAGTTCGTAGCGGCATCTAACGGGCCGGTGGTGTTCATGGAGCCGCCGATCCGGGTGGACCCGCAGGCACTGGTCGGCTGGGCCGACTGCCCCTCGCCGTGCCACCACTACGACCACGGGTATCTGACGGGCGTAATGGGCGGTCTACGTGCAATGACGGGCCTCGGCGGGGCCTCCGGGGAGGAGCACCAGTTCGAGTTCGTGGGAGCGGGTACCGTGCTGCTCCAGTCGACCGAGACCCTCATGGCCGAGCAGGCCACGGGGGCGGTCCCGCAGCAGGCCGGAGTACCGGGCGGCGGCGGGGTGCCGGGTCAGCAGGGACAGCAGGCGGGCGCACCGCGCCTTCCCGGACAGCTGGGGGACCTCCAGCGTCGCTTCGGGCTGTGAGCGGTAATCTGCGGAGTGTGACATCGAACGCGTGCGCACCGTCACACAACCCTCACTAGTTCGCCTTTCAACCTTTTAGGTAGACTTCATTCATGGAGACCGAGACGGCCACGCGCTGGCTGACCGATGCGGAGCAGTGCGCCTGGCGCACCCACCTGGAGGTCAACAGGCTGTTGACGCACCAGCTCGAGAGGGACTTGCAACCCTTCGGACTGACGATGAACGACTACGAGATCCTGGTGAATCTCTCCGAGTCGGAGGGCGTACGGATGCGGATGAGCGACCTCGCGTCCGCCACCCTCCAGTCCAAGAGCCGGCTCTCGCACCAGATCACCCGTATGGAGAACGCGGATCTGGTCCGTCGCGAGAACTGCGAGTCCGACCGCCGAGGGCTGTACGCGGTCCTCACCGAGCACGGCCTGGAGACGATGCAGAAGGTCGCCCCGCACCACGTGGCGTCCGTCCGCAGGCACTTCATCGACCTGCTCTCACCCGAGGCCATGGAAGACCTCCACAAGTCGCTGCGCCCGATCGCGGAACACCTGCGCGGGCAGCGGGGCAGGCCGTAACCCCTTCTCCCGTCGCGGGAGGGCGCGGGGGGGGGGGGGGGGGGGGGGGGGGGGGGGGG